>NZ_JBHWUI010000183.1:0-15568 GCF_042737525.1 Kitasatospora sp. NPDC059973
ACCGCCCCCGCCACAAAGCAAGTTCGCCAGTCCTCATACCAACAGAGAACTACCGAACACGCGATGCGACAAGCCTCCTAACAAAGCACTACTAGGATCCGGGCATGCAAGCGCTTCTGATGGCCGCCCTGCTCGCCGTGGTCCTGCTCTCCCGGATCCAGGAACCGAGACGGTTGGGCAACGGGGTGCTGATCGGCCTGATCGGCGTCTGCGCGGCGCTCGGCACGGTGAGCGCGGTCGGCCACTTCTCCTCGTCGGCCGCGAGCGCCGTCACCGCCGGGGTGGCCGGCGCGGTCTGGCTGAGCGGCCTGGTCGCGGCCGCCCTGCTGGTGGCCAACGGGGTCACCATGGTCCGGCGGGAGGGCACCCGGCCGGCCAGCCTGCTGTCCCTGCTCGCCGGCGCCGCCCTGCTCGCCCTGCTCGGGCTGCTGCTCTCGGCCACCTACCTCAGCGTCCGGGCGCTGCGCGCGGCGGCCGGCGCCGCCGTCCTGCTCGGCGGCTACGGCGCCTTCCTGCTGCTCTGCTTCCTCGGGTACACCCTGCTGTACCGGCGCCTCGCCCCCCGGCCCGGCGCCGACTACCTGGTGGTGCTGGGCGCCGGGCTGAACGGCTGCGAGGTGCCGCCGCTGCTGGCCGCCCGGCTGGACCGCGCGATGGCGCTCTACCGCGCCGAGGAGGCCGCCGGACACGCGCCGCTGATGCTGGTGACCGGCGGCAAGGGCCCGGACGAGAGCTGCACCGAGGCCTCGGCGATGGCGGACCACCTGGTCGCCGCCGGCTGCCCGCGGGAGCGGATCCGGCTGGAGGAGAAGGCCACCAGCACCACCGAGAACCTCGCCTTCAGCCGCGAGCTGATGGAGCGCGAACGGCCCGGCTACCACTGCACCGTGGTGACCAGCAGCTTCCACGTGCTGCGCTCCGCCGTGACCACCCGCCGGGCCGGGGTGCCGGGGCAGGTCGTCGGCGCGCCGACGGCCGGGTACTACTGGCCCAGCGCCGTCCTGCGCGAGGTGGTCGCGACGGGCCTGATGTACCCCCGGGCGAACGCCGTCGCCGTGCTGCTGCTCGCGACGGCGGGGGCGGTGGTGGGCTGGCGGTGGTGAGCCGCCCGGCCGCCCGCCCCGCCGGACGCGGAGAGGCCCCCGGGTCCGCGAACGGACCCGGGGGCCTCCCGGTACGGCTCGGTGCCGGCCTGGTGTCGACTCCGCCCGGCTGGGATCAGCCGAGGTTGGCGAGCGCCTCGTTGAAGGTCTTCGAGGGACGCATCACGGCCGCGGCCTTGGCCGGGTCGGGCTGGTAGTAGCCGCCGATGTCGACCGGCGAGCCCTGCACCGCGATGAGCTCCTCGACGATGACCTGCTCCTGCCCGGCCAGCGCCTCGGCCAGACCTGCGAACGCCTGGGCCAGCTCGGCGTCGGCGGTCTGCCCGGCCAGCTCCTGGGCCCAGTACAGGGCCAGGTAGAAGTGGCTGCCGCGGTTGTCGATGCCGCCGAGGCGACGGCTCGGCGACTTGTCCTCGTTGAGGAAGGTGCCGGTGGCGCGGTCCAGCGTGTCGGCCAGCACCTGGGCGCGGGCGTTGTCGGTGGTCTGGGCCAGGTGCTCGAAGCTGGCGGCCAGCGCGAAGAACTCGCCCAGGCTGTCCCAGCGCAGGTAGTCCTCCTTGACCAGCTGCTGGACGTGCTTCGGGGCGGAGCCGCCGGCGCCGGTCTCGAACAGGCCGCCGCCGTTCATCAGCGGGACGACCGACAGCATCTTGGCGCTGGTGCCCAGCTCCAGGATCGGGAAGAGGTCGGTGAGGTAGTCGCGCAGCACGTTGCCGGTGACCGAGATGGTGTTCTCGCCGCGGCGGATCCGCTCCAGCGAGAACTTGGTGGCCTCGACCGGGGTCTTGATCTCGATCTGCAGACCGGCCGTGTCGTGCTCCGGCAGGTAGGTCTTGACCTTCTCGATCAGCACGGCGTCGTGCGCGCGGTTCTCGTCCAGCCAGAAGACGGCCGGGTCGCCGGTGGCGCGGGCACGGGTGACAGCCAGCTTGACCCAGTCCTGGATCGGCAGGTCCTTGGTCTGGCAGGCGCGGAAGATGTCGCCGGCCTCGACGGCCTGCTCCAGCACGACGTTGCCCTCGTCGTCGACGAGCCGGACGGTGCCGGCGGCGGCGATCTCGAAGGTCTTGTCGTGGCTGCCGTACTCCTCGGCCGCCTGGGCCATCAGGCCGACGTTCGGCACCGAGCCGATGGTGGCCGGGTCGAGGGCGCCGTGGGCGCGGCAGTCGTCGATGACGGCCTGGTACACGCCGGAGTAGCTGCTGTCCGGCAGCACGGCCAGGGTGTCGGCCTCGTTGCCGTCCGGGCCCCACATGTGGCCGGAGGTGCGGATCATGGCCGGCATCGAGGCGTCGACGATGACGTCGCTCGGCACGTGCAGGTTGGTGATGCCCTTGTCGGAGTCGACCATGGCCAGGGCCGGGCCCTCGGCCAGCTCGGCCTCGAAGGAGGCCTTGATCTCGGCGCCGTTCTCCAGCTTCTCGAGGCCGCCCAGGATGCCGCCGAGGCCGTTGTTCGGGTTCAGACCGGCCGCGGCCAGCGCCTCGCCGTACTTGGCGAAGGTGTTCGGGAAGAAGGCGCGGACCACGTGGCCGAAGATGATCGGGTCGGAGACCTTCATCATGGTGGCCTTGAGGTGCACCGAGAACAGCACGCCCTCGCTCTTGGCGCGGGCGACCTGGGCCGCCAGGAACTCGTGCAGCGCGGCGACGTGCAGCACCGAGGCGTCGACGACCTCGCCGGCCAGGACCGGGACGGACGGACGCAGCACGGTGGTGGTGCCGTCCTCGGCGACCAGCTCGATGCGCAGCGAGCCGGCCGAGGGGACCACCACGGACTTCTCGGTGGACCGGAAGTCGTTCGCGCCCATGGTCGCGACGTTGGTCTTGGAGTCGGCCGACCAGGCGCCCATGCGGTGCGGGTGCGTCTTGGCGTAGTTCTTGACCGACGCGGGGGCACGGCGGTCGGAGTTGCCCTCGCGCAGGACGGGGTTGACCGCGCTGCCCTTGACCTTGTCGTAGCGGGCCCGGACGTCCTTGTCCTCGTCCGTCTGCGGGTCGTCCGGGTAGTCCGGCAGCGCGTAGCCCTGCGCCTGGAGCTCGGCGACCGCCGCCTTCAGCTGCGGGATGGAGGCCGAGATGTTCGGCAGCTTGATGATGTTGGCGCTCGGGGTCTTGGCGAGTTCGCCCAGCTCGGCGAGGGCGTCCTCGATCCGCTGGCCCTCCTCCAGACGCTCCGGGAAGCTCGCGATGATCCGCCCGGCGAGGGAGATGTCGCGAGTCTCCACCCGCACACCCGCCGTCGAGGCGTAAGCCTGCACCACAGGCAGGAACGAGTACGTTGCCAGGGCCGGCGCCTCGTCGGTGTGCGTATAGATGATGGTCGAGTCAGTCATCGGTACTCCGCTTCACGTCTCCAACGTCTTGATGTCAAGATATCTCGTGTTCGCCCCTTCGCTCCACCTCCCCCCGCACCGGAGTGCGCTCCCGCGCCCGGGCGGGCCGGCGGCGGTCAGCTCCACCGTCGTCCCGGGGCGGGCGCCGGGCAAGCGGAGCAGCGGGGCGCGGGCCCGCGGAACCCCCCGCCGGCGGCCTCACCGGTGCGCGGCGAGCCGGGCGTCGAACTCGGCCTCGTCGGCGAGGAACCAGAGCTGGCCGCCCCGGTTGCTCTCCCGGACGAAGTCCCGCAGCGGGCCGCTGCCGTCGGTGTGGCGGGAGATGTCACCGATGACGGCCAGGCCGAGCCGGTAGGTGGCGAACTTCTGCACGATCCCGCCCGCGATCCGGGTGCCGAGGCGGAAGAAGTCCTCCTCGAAGCGCTCGGCGGGCACCACGACCCAGGCCGCGCCGGCCGCGAACGCGTCACCGATCAGATCGGTGGCATCCCGTTCGTCGCGCACCGGCGGGCCGTCGGCGGGCAGGCGCAGGACGGTGACGGCGGACTCAGACATCGGCGTTCTCCCCGATCAGTGCGTTGACGATGACGAGCAGCTCGGCCGTGTCGGCCAGACCCCCGAGGATGACCACCTTGAGCGTCGAGCGCTGCTCGTCGTGCAGGGTCTGGACCCGCAGCGGTCCGTCCTCGCGCGGGCCCGCGACGGCCGCCATCAGGGTGTTGGCCAGCCGGGCGGCCTCCACCGTCCCGATCGCGTCGATCTGCACGATGGTCGAGGCCTCGGCGTGGCGCCGCTCCTCGGCCGGCGCGGGCGCGGGGGCACCGGTGAACTCCGCGAGGTCCTGGGCGGTGATCCGGTACTGCTTGCCGATCCTGGTCGCCCGGAGGCGGCCGTCCCGGACGTAGCCGCGCACCGTGCGCACGTGCAGGTCCAGCAGTTCGGCCACCTGTTCCACCGAGTAGTAGGGCGCCACCAGGCCTCACTTCCTTTGATCTTCCTTATCATTACGCAAATTACCACGAAGATCGGGCGGATAGGGAAGGAAAGGGAAGGCATGATCGGGGGGAAGTCCGGGGACCGTCAGGACTCCGTCAACACAGCACCGCATTCGGTCAACGCCGCGTCAGGGGAGCGACCGACGGCCCGCCGCCGCCCTAGCGTCGGAGTAAGCAGTTCCCGCAGGCCCCACCACTCCTTGGGAGCACCGCATGGCCCCCGTCGTCTGGCACGTCCCGGTCACCGTCACCGGATCCACCACCGCCCTCCGGCTCTTCCGCCTGCGCGACGGCCGTCGCTGCGCGGTGGGCTTCGCCACCACCGAGGCGCTGACCGCGCTCCTCGGACCGGACCAGGCGTGCACCGAACTCGCCGAGCCCGCGCTGCGGGCGCTCGCCGCGCCGCTCGGCGTGGACGCCCTGGTCCTGGATCCACGGCTGGTGGCACCGCCCGTCGCCAGGCCCGCCCGGGAGGGCGCGGCCAGCACGCCCGCCGGGCCCACCGGCCCCACCGCGGCGGCTGTCCGGACCGAGCTCCAGCACCGGTGACGACGCTCCGGCTCGTCCCCGGCGCCCGGTCGCCCGAACCGGACCGGCGGGCCGCCGGCCCGGGACAGCGCTCCCCCGGGCCGGCGGCCCGGCCCGGGGGAACCCCGCACCCCGGCGGCGGGCGGCCCCTGCACGCCCTGGTCCGGGTCCGCTTCGGCCCCGTACCGCTCGACTTCGACCGGCTCGCCGCCGAGTTCCCGGCCATCCGGAGCGGGTTCGCGCTGGCCGGCGGCGCCGACCTCGAACTGCGGCTCGTCTGCGGCGGCCCCCAGGAGTTGCGCGCGGTCTCCACCGCGCTGCTCCGGGCCGGCGCGGTGCGGGTCCAGGTCGACCTCGTGCTGCGCGCCCTGACACCTGCTCCGCCGACGCTGCGGCCGGTGCCGTAGGGCCGCCCGCGCCCCACCGTCCACCGGGCGGGGCGCGGGCGGCCCTAGCGGTCAGCCGCTCTCGCGGGTGAGCAGCGCGATCGCGGCCAGCAGCAGAACGGAGCCCGCCAGCAGGGCCGGGGTCACCGGCTCGCCGAAGCAGACGGTGGCGAGCAGCGCGGCGGTCGCCGGCTCCAGCAGCACCAGCACGGCGGCCGTCGCCCCGGGGACGGCCGTCAGACCGGTGAAGTACCAGCGGTAGGCGAGCAGCGTGGGGACGGTCCCCAGGAAGAGCAGCGCGCCCGCCGTCAGCGCCGGACCACCCGCGGTCGGCAGCACCCCGTCGGCCGCGGCCAGGGGCAGCAGGCAGAGCATGCCGGTGGTGAAGGCGCCGACGTCCGCCCGGGCCGAACCGCCGCCGCGGGCCCAGAGGGTGAGGCCGCTCTGCCCGGCGCCCGCCAGGACGGCGAGTGCGACGCCGAGCACCGGCCGCGGGCCGGCCGCCGGGGCGGCGACCAGCAGGACCAACCCGCCGAGCGCGACCGCGATCGCGGCCGAGGCCCGCACGGTGAGCCGCTCACCGAGCAGCAGATGGGCGCCGAGACTGGTCAGGACGGGCCCCGCACCGATGGTGACCAGGGTGCCGAGGCCGAGACCGGCGTACTACACCGAGCCGAAGTAGGCGCACTGGCTCACCGCCAGCCCGAGCCCGGTGAGCAGGGCCGCGCCGCGCGCACCGGCGCGCCCCCGGCGGGCGGGGAGGAGGGCCAGGCAGCCGGCCGCGACGGCGAACCGCCAGAAGCAGACGGCCACCGGGCCGAGCCCGGTGGTCCGCAGCAGCAGCGCGGCGGCGGCGCCACCCAGGCCCCAGGCGACGGCGGCGGCCGAGATGGACAGCAGGCCGTGCCGGAGCGGCACGGCGGAACGAGTGGTCATGCGTTGGTTCTCCACGATGGTGGGCCGGTGACGTCCGCGGTCGACGCGGGCGGCATCCAGCGGCCCGGTGGCGACGGCGCCGCCGGGCGGGGAATCGTGGAGCGCGCCCGCTAGCGGGCGGGCGGCGGAAGAATCACGGAACGCATGGCGGTCAGCCTACGCGGCCGCCCGGCCCCGACCCCTGTGCGGCCCCCGCCGGGCGGTCGTGATCTTCTGCTGGTGGGCCGCCGCGACGTACCGTCGGCGGTGACGCGGTGGAAGTCGGCTTCCACCCCCGGACCGGGAGGAGCAGCAGCGTGGAGCACCTGACGTACGGCGAGGTCGAGGCGGCCGGGCGGCGGATCGCGGGGCGGGTGCGGCCGGTGGTGGTGGCACCCGGGGACGACGGCGGGCGGGTCTGGCTGGCCCTGGAGTACCTCCAGCACACCGGCAGCTTCAAGGCCCGCGGGGCGCAGAACTTCCTGCTCGCGCACACCGAGGCGGGCACCCTCCCGGCCGCCGGGGTGACCATCGCCTCCGGCGGGAACGCCGGCCTGGCCTGCGCCTGGGCGGCCCGCGAACTCGGCGTGCGGGCCACCGTGTTCCTGCCGGAGACCGCGCCCGCGGTCAAGGTGGCCCGGCTGCGCTCCTACGGGGCCGAGGTGCGGCTGGCGGGCCGCGAGTACGCCGAGGCGCTGGCGGCCTGCGAGGAGTTCGCGGCGGACGGCGGCGCGCTCGCCTCGCACGCGTACGACCACCCGCTGATCGCGGCCGGGGCCGGGACGGTGCTGGACGAGATCGTGGCCCGGCTGCCCGGCCTGGACACGGTGGTGGTCTCGGTGGGCGGTGGCGGACTGTTCGCCGGGGTGGCCGCCGCGGCGCGGGAGCACGGCGTGCGGGTGGTGGCGGTGGAGCCGACGGGGAGCCGGGCACTGGGCGCGGCCCTCGCGGCCGGCCACCCGGTGGACGTCCCGGTGGACTCGGTGGCCGCGGACTCCCTGGGGGCCCGCCGGGCCACCGCGCTGGCGGTGCACGCCGCCCGGCAGGACGGCGTCCGCACCGTGCTGGTACCGGACGATGCCATCGTCCGGGCCCGGCAGGCGCTCTGGGACGAGCGGCGGATCGCCGTCGAGCACGCGGCGGCCACCGCGCTCGCCGCGGTGACGGAGCTGGACGACGTGGCCGGCGAGCGGATCGCGGTGCTGCTCTGCGGCGCCAACACCGACCCCTCCGACCTGGTGGCGGCCGGGTAGTCGGGCGGTGGCCCGGCCCCGGGGCTCCTCAGCCGATGCCCTGCCGGTCCGGCAGCAGGGCGAAGGCGCGGACCTCCGGATCGGGCAGCTGCTCGACCACGGCACGGTCCAACAGGCGCCGCTGCTCCAGGAGTTGCGAGCGCCGCCGGTCGGGGCTGATCAGCAGCAGGTCGTCCAGGGCGGCCGCCAGCCGGCGGGTCACCTGCGGGTGGCCCGCCCCGCAGAGCCGGATCTCGGTGAACGCGAGGTCGACCACGGACTGCCAGTCCGGCACCGGTTCGACCAGCCGGACGGCGCCGGCCCGGTCGCGGAAGCAGAGGTCCCCGAAGCTCTCGTGCACCAGCATCCCGAGCAGTTGGTGGATCCGGTCGATCGCCTGCACGGCGGTGGTCGGGTCGTTGACGGCGGGCGAGAGCGCGCGGATCGCGATGTCGACCAGCTGCCGGAACCCGAAGCTGAGGTCCTGGTGCATGGTGCGGTCGACGCCGACGTTGAGCGCCAGGGCGATCCCCCGCGGGCGCGGCGGCCGGTCGGCGGCCCCGGCCACCCGGACGATCGGGGTGCCGGGCGTGATGAAGTCGCCGATCCTGGGCACCAGATGGAGCACCACGTCGTGCTTGCGGGCGATCCGGACCAGGCGGCCGATGTTGACGTCGCGCAGCACCCCGGAGCGCCCCTCGTGGAGCAGGGTGGGCGCCCCCTCCGGGACGGCCGGCGGCTGCGGCTCGGGCGGCATCCGCCGGTACTGGAGGATCACCGCCACCGACTCGTTGGCGACCCGGTCGATGACGTGCGGCACCCGCAGCAGCCGCATGGTGGACTGCACGTAGAGCACGAACAGCGCCAGGCTGAGCAGGACCAGCAGGAGGGAGCCGAGGCCGGAGAAGACCGGCACCGAGGTGACCTTCGCCGGGTCGGTGGAGTCGTCGTAGCTGAGCTGGACGAGCAGGGCGAACAGGAAGGTGGCCAGGCAGACCGAGAAGGTGGCCTTGGTGAGCCGGCTGCGGACGTACAGCCGCAGGACGCGCGGGGAGAACTGGCTGGCGCCCATCTGCAGGGCGACCAGCGAGATCGAGAACACCACGCCGATGAACGTGAGCATCGCCGAACTCACCGTGGAGACCACGCTCTTGGCCGCACCGGTGAACCGCATCAGCTCGTCCGCCGAGCCGGTCTCGGCGACGCTGGCGGTGACCACGGCCTCGTCCAGCCAGGCCGTCACCCCGGAGAGCAGTACCGCGGCGACGCAGGTGACCAGCGGGGCGAACCAGAACGACTCCCGCAGGTGCTCGCGCAGCGGGGAGAGCGGGCGGTAGCGGCCGGGCCGGCGATCGGTCATCGCCCCAGGCTAGGGCTTGTCCGACCATTCGCATCGGATCAGCGCCCGGCCGGCCGCGCGCGGGGCGGCCCCGCGGCGGCGGCCCCGGCGCTCAGTCCCCGTCGAGCACCCGCCGGAGGGCGAGCGCGTCGGGGGCCGCGGCGATGAGCAGCCGGGCGTCCGGGTCGGGCAGGGTGAGCAGGGCGGCGTCCCCGGCCTCGGGCCACCGCGGCGGCGCGGGCGGCGGGTGGCCGACGGTGAGCAGCTGGCCGGTGGCCCGGTGGCCGCCGAGGACGGCGGGACCGTCCCAGCCGGGGGCGCCGGGGCCGAGGTCGGTCCGCTGGTCCAGCAGGAGCCGGCCGGCGCGGCCCACGGTCAGCCGGGAGGTGAGCCGGCCGGGGCCGGCGGCCCGGGCCCAGTCGTGGTGGCGGCCGAGGACCTGCTCCTCGCGGTAGCGCAGCCGGGCACCGGCGGCGAGGGTGATCCGGGTGTGCAGCAGGAGGTGGCTGCCGGCGGCGGCGACCACCGGCTCGGGGCACCAGTCGAGCCGGGCGCCCTCCCCCACCGTCAGTTCGACGTCGTAGTGGGCGGGGCCGGGGCCGGGCAGGCTGATCGTGGCGGCCGCGCTGGTCACGGTGAGGGCCGCGCCGTCGGCCACCTCGACCTCGAGTGCCAGCCGGTCTCCGCCGAGCGGCGCGGCCATCGAGCCGACGAGCACCACCCGGGCTCCGCCGCCGGCGTCCCGGGTGCGCCGTGGGGCGAGCGGTCCGGCGCCGGAGAGGACGGGCAGGGCGGTCGCGCCCCGCCCGTCGGGTTCGGCCCGGATCCGGGCCCGGGCCACCAGCGCGGCCCGGGGCGCGTCGGCCGGGACGGGACCGGCCGCGGCCGTCGTCACCGGAGCCGTCACCGTGGGCGCCGTCACCGTGGGAGCCGTCACGGCCGGGTGCGCCAGTCGGCCAGCCGCTCCCGGACCCAGGCGGCGACCGGTGCCACCCCGTCGGGCGAGGTGAGCGCGGAGAACACGGTGGGCAGCGCGCCACGCTGGGCGGCGGCGTCGCGGGCCATCACGTCGAGGTCGGCGCCGACCAGCGGGGCGAGGTCGGTCTTGTTGATCACCAGCAGGTCCGAGGTGGAGATCCCCGGGCCGCCCTTGCGCGGGATCTTGTCCCCGCCGGAGACGTCGATCACGAAGATCTGGTGGTCGACCAGGCCTCGGCTGAAGGTGGCGGTGAGGTTGTCGCCGCCGGACTCGACCAGGACGAGGTCGAGCGGCCCGACCGCCTCCTCCAGTTCCTCGACGGCCTCCAGGTTGGCGGAGATGTCGTCGCGGATGGCGGTGTGCGGGCAGCAGCCGGTCTCCACGGCGGTGATCCGCTCGGGCGGCAGGACGGCGTTGCGCAGCAGGAACTCCGCGTCCTCGGTGGTGTAGATGTCGTTGGTGACGACGGCCAGCGACAGCTCCTCGCGCAGCAGGCGGCAGAGCGCGGCGACGGTGGCGGTCTTGCCGGAGCCGACCGGCCCGCCGAGGCCGATCCGCAGGGCGCGCCGGCGGGTGCCGCCGGTGGCGGTGGAGGTGTAGGTGTGGCGGGCGGGGGCGTCGACGGGGTCGGCGTGGTCACGATGCAAAGAGGCGGACCTTCCAGGAGTGGTGCTGCTCGGCGTAGACGTCGAGCAGCGGGGCGGAGGCGGCGGGCAGCGCGTCCGGGTCCCCGCACAGGGCGGCGGTGACGGCGGCCTCGGCCACGGTGTCGAGTTCGGGGGCGAGCCGGGCCAGCGCGGCCGCGACCTCGTACGGGTCCAGGCCCAGCAGCCGCACGCAGGCGGTGGCCGGGCCGTTGACGCTCTCGTGCGCGGCGGCGGTCGCGGCCTGGGCGGGGGTGAGGCCGGCGGCCAGCGCGGCGGTGCCGAGGACGACGCTCTGGTGCGCGCCGCGCGGGAACTCGGCGGCCAGCCGGTCGAGTCCGGGGTGCGGCCAGGCCGCGCGGGCGGCGCGGAGCAGTTGTCGGCCGAGCCGGCGGCTGGTGGCGCGCAGGGCGGGTGAGGCGGTGCGGGCCTCGGCGGCCGCGTCGAGCCGGCCGGCGTCCTGGCCGGCGGCGGCCGCCGCGGCCAGGGCGGCCGACACCAGACCGGTGGTGTGCAGCCGCCCGGTGAGGAAGGCCGTCATGCTCTCGGTGTCCCGCACCCGCCCGGCCCGGACCGCCGCCTCGGCCCCGCCGGAGTGGGCGTGCCCGCCGGCGGGGAACCGGCCGTCGGCGAGCAGCAGGAGCGCGGCGAGGCCCATCAGAAGAGGAAGTACCGCTGGGCGAGCGGCAGTTCGGCGGCCGGTTCGGGGGTGACGAGTTCCCCGTCGATGGTGACGGTGAAGGTGTCGGGTTCGACCCGGACGTCCGGCCGCGCACTGTTGTTGACCATCCGCTCCTTGGTGACCCCCCGGGTGTTCCGGATCGCGGTGAACGCCTTGGCGACCCCCAGCTGTTCGGCCAGCCGCTCGGGAAGGCCGTCCTCGATCGCCGCCGTCGCGGTGAAGTTGAGCGAGTTGGCCGCCGCCGAGCGCCCGATGGCGCCGAACATCGGCCGGGGCAGCATCGGCTGGGGCGTCGGGATGGACGCGTTGGCGTCGCCCATCTGCGCCCAGGCGATCTGGCCGCCCTTGATCACGAGGTCCGGCTTGACCCCGAAGAAGGCGGGTGACCAGAGCACCAGGTCGGCGAGCTTGCCCGGTTCGACCGAGCCGATCTCGCCGTCCAGGCCCTGGGCGACGGCCGGGTTGATGGTGTACTTGGCGACGTAGCGCCGGGCCCGGTGGTTGTCGGCCCGGCCGTCGCCGGCGAGCGGGCCGCGCCGGGCCTTCATCACGTGGGCGGTCTGCCAGGTGCGCAGGACCACCTCCCCGATCCGGCCCATGGCCTGGGAGTCGGAGCTGATGATGGAGATGGCGCCGAGGTCGTGCAGGATGTCCTCGGCGGCGATGGTGGACGGCCGGATCCGGGACTCGGCGAAGGCGAGGTCCTCCGGCACGTACGGGCTGAGGTGGTGACAGACCATCAGCATGTCGAGGTGCTCGGAGACGGTGTTGACGGTGTGCGGCCTGGTCGGGTTCGTGGAGCTGGGCAGCACGTTCGCGGCGCCGACCACGGTGATGATGTCCGGCGCGTGGCCGCCGCCCGCACCCTCGGTGTGGTAGGCGTGGACGCCCCGGCCGGCGATCGCCGCGAGGGTGTCGCCGACGAAGCCGGCCTCGTTCAGGGTGTCGGTGTGGATGGCCAGTTGGACACCGGTCTCGTCGCAGACCCGGAGGCAGGCGTCGATCGCGGCCGGCGTGGCGCCCCAGTCCTCGTGGATCTTGAACCCGAGCGCGCCGGCCCGCAGCTGGTCGTGCATCGAGGCCCGGTTGACGGTGTTGCCCTTGCCGAGCAGGCCGATGTTGACCGGCAGGCCGTCCAGTGCCGCGAAGACCCGGCCGAGGTGCCACGCCCCCGGGGTGATCGTGGTCGCCTTGCTGCCCTCGGCCGGTCCGGTGCCGCCGCCGACCAGGGTGGTGACCCCGGAGGCCAGCGCCTCGTCCACCAACTGCGGGCAGATGAAGTGGACATGGGCGTCCACGGCGCCGGCGGTGACGATCCGGCCGTTGCCGGAGATCACCTCGGTCTCCGGTCCGATCACCAGGTCCGGGTGGACACCGTCCATGGTCTCGGGGTTGCCGGCCTTGCCGAGGGCGGTGATCCGGCCGTCCCGGATGCCGATGTCGGCCTTGACGACGCCCCAGTGGTCGAGCACCACGGCGCCGGTGACGACGGTGTCCGGGGCGCCCTCGGCGCGGCTGGTCCGGGCCTGGCCCATCGACTCCCGGATCACCTTGCCGCCACCGAAGACGGCCTCGTCGCCGCCGCGGCCGCGGTCCTCCTCGACCTCGATCAGCAGATTGGTGTCACCGAGCCGGATCCGGTCGCCGGTGGTCGGGCCGTACAGGTCGGCGTAGCGCTCGCGGGTCAGCCAGAGGGCGGGGCGGTCAGTCATCGAGCGCACCTCCGACCGCGCCGCGCAGGCCGAGGACCTCGCGCCGGCCGGCGATCGGGACGAGTTCGACCTCCACCGGGATGCCCGGTTCGAAGCGGACGGCGGTGCCGGCCGGGATGTTCAGCCGTAGGCCGCGCGCGGTGGACCGGTCGAAGTCCAGTCCGGGGTTGGCCTCCCCGAAGTGGTAGTGCGAGCCCACCTGGACGGGCCGGTCGGCGGCGTTGACGACGGTCAGCCGGGTGACCGGCAGGCCGGGGTTGAGGCCGATCGCGCCCTCCCCGTGGAGGATCTGCCCCGGGAACGCCCGCTCGCCGCTCACTGGATCGGCCCGTGCACGGTGACCAGCTTGGTCCCGTCCGGGAAGGTCGCCTCGACCTGGACGTCCGGGATCATCTCGGCGATCCCCTCCATGACGTCGTCCCGGGTGAGCACCTTGCGGCCGGAGTCCATCAGCTCGGCGACGGTCCGGCCGTCCCGGGCGCCCTCCAGGACGTGCGAGGTGATCAGCGCGACCGTCTCGGGGTGGTTGAGCCGCAGCCCCCGCGCCCGGCGGGCGCGGGCCACCTCGGCGGCCACGTGGATGAGCAGGCGTTCCTGCTCGTGGGGGGTGAGTCTCATCTGCGCGCACCTCGGGAGGGGTTCGAGCGCACGGACACAACGCTGTGCCGCGGTGGTGGCGCATACCGTAGCGAACGAACGACCCCGGCCACAGGGCACCTCACCGATTCCGCCCGGTATCCCTATGCGTCCGCCACTATTTCTATAACCCTATTTGCCGTCCACATTGCCGGATCTTGTGCGGAACCTCAATTCCGGCTCAAATGCTGGACCTACCGGCGAGTCACGTAACACACACATGAACAGATGACCCCCTACCAGCGGGAATGTCTGGGGAAGTAGGTAAACATTCAGTAATGAAATCTGTGCATAGGCCTATGAATACGCCTACTGTGTGGCAACTCTCCGCGCTCCGTCCGCCGGGTTCCCACACCACAGAGAGATTTCGCATGGCATCCCTCAACCAGCTGTCCCCGCCGAGCACCGGCACCTCTCCCGATTCCGGGACACCCACCCATCGGTCGCTCCGCCGCGAGGTCGGCCTGATCGGCCTGCTGTGGGCCTCGGTGGGTTCGATCATCGGCTCCGGCTGGCTGTTCGGCGCCAAGAACGCCGTCATGGTCGCCGGGCCGGCCGCGCTCGTCTCCTGGGGCATCGGCGCCGTCGCGATCGTCCTGCTCGCCCTGGTGCACGCCGAGCTGGGCGGGCTCTTCCCGGTCGCCGGCGGCACGGCCCGCTACCCGCACTACGCCTTCGGCGGTCTGGCGGGCATGTCCTTCGGCTGGTTCTCCTGGCTGCAGGCCGCGACCGTGGCACCGATCGAGGTCGAGGCCATGATCGGGTACGCGGGGCACTGGGAGTTCGCCAAGAGCTTCCTGAACGACAACGGCACCCTCACCACCAGCGGCTTCATCGTCGCCGTCCTGCTGATGGGCGTCTTCGTCGCGGTCAACTTCCTCGGTGTGCGGGTGCTGGCCCACACCAACTCGATCGCCACCTGGCTGAAGATCTTCGTCCCGCTGCTGACGATCTTCGTGCTCGCGCTGACCAACTTCCACGGTTCGAACTTCACCTCGCACGGCTTCGCCCCGTTCGGCATCAAGGGCGTGCTGGCCGCGATCAGCTCCAGCGGCATCATCTTCGCGCTGCTGGGCTTCGAGCAGGCGATCCAGATCTCCGGCGAGAGCCGCAACCCCAAGCGCGACATCCCCCGCGCGGTGCTCGGCTCGGTCGCCATCGGCACCCTGATCTACGTCCTGCTCCAGGTCGTCTTCATCGGCGCGCTGCCGCTCAGCTCCTTCGCCAACGGCTGGGACAAGCTCGACTTCCCCGGCATCGAGGGCCCGTTCGCCGGCCTCGCCACCCTGGTCGGCCTCGGCTGGCTGGCCTGGGTGCTCTACTTCGACGCCATCGTCTCCCCCGGCGGCACCGGCCTGATCTACACCACCTCCACCTCCCGCATCTCCTACGGCCTGAGCAAGAACGGCTACGCGCCGCAGAAGTTCGAGCAGCTGGACAGCCGGGGCGTGCCGTGGTTCGGCCTGATCCTCTCCTTCGTCACCGGCGTCGTCTGCTTCCTGCCCTTCCCGAGCTGGCAGGAGCTGGTCGGCTTCATCACCTCCGCCAGCGTGCTGATGTACGCCGGCGCCCCGCTGGCCTTCGGCGCGCTGCGCCGCCGCCTGCCCACCCGTGAGCGCTCGTACCGGCTGCCGCTCGGCGGCGTGATCTCGCCGCTGGCCTTCGTGGTCGCCAGCCTGATCATCTACTGGGCCGGCTGGCACACCCTGTCCCGCCTGGGCATCGCGATCGTCCTCGGCTACGTGCTGCTCGGCAGCTACGCCGCCTACGCGATCCGCAAGGGCCTGCCGAACGCCCCGCGCCTGGACTGGCGGGCCGCCCAGTGGCTGCCGGTCTACCTGGTGGGCCTCGGCCTGATCTCCTGGCAGGGCGGCTTCGGCGAGGGCCGCGGCAACATCCCGATGTGGTGGGACATGGGCGTGGTCGCCGTCTTCGCCCTCGGCGTCTACTTCTGGGCGATCCGGGTCGCGCTGCCGGCCGAGGCCATCGAGCAGAACATCGAGGACATCGAGGTGGTCGACGCCGGCGGTCACTGACCCTTCGTCGGACACCACGGGGCGGGCCCGCCGGTACACACCGGCG
>NZ_JBHWUI010000184.1:0-15487 GCF_042737525.1 Kitasatospora sp. NPDC059973
GCCGTTGGGCCCCCCGGGGGGGGGGCCCACCATCGGCGACAGGCTCGATCCCGCCGTCGCCACCGCCCACCCGGACTCCGCCACCACCGCTCACGGGGCCCCGCGGGCACCACCACCGCACACCTCCGCCCCGGTACCGGGGTCCGGTACCGGGGCGGAGGTGGTGCCGGTGCGGAGGTCGTGCCGGGGCAGGTGCGGCGGAGGCCGGGTGCTCACGGGTCGGCAGACCGGCCCGGGGCCCTTCGGGGCAGTCCGGCGAGCGGGATCACCTCGGCGGCGGCTGGCGCCGCGGGTCGGACTCCCGTGCCCCCGACAGGTCGACGGGCGGCGGCTCGCGGTCCTTGCGGCGCTGCCCCAGGACGAAGGCGAGCATGAGGGCGATGACCAGGAGGACGCCCACGGCGATCAGCCAGAGGTGTGCGCCCGCCCCGTCCGCGGCGAGTGGAGTGGTCCGGGTGAGATCGATGACTGCCATGCGCCGCGCCTTTCCGCTGCGGGCCCGCGCAAACGGTGCGCGTCCGAGTACCGACGGGGCCGGGCGTCCGACCCAGGGGCGCGACACCCGCACCACACGCCCGGCGCCCGGGCTCCCGCCCGGCGCGGCCCTCAGCCGGCGATGGCGGCCGCCAGCCAGTCGCGGTAGTGGGTGGGCGCGAGGCGGGCCTCGGGGCCGGGAGTGAGGACGTCGCCGCGGACGGCGGCGAACAGGCCCGCCTGGTCGTCGGTGACGACGGGGCGCCCGTCGCCCTTGGCGGCCAGGGTGATCCGGCCGAGCTCGTCCAGCGTGAACCGCTCGGGGCCCGCGATGTCGAGGGTGCCGGTCAGCGGGGCCGCCGTGGCCACCTCCGCGAGGACGTCGACCACGTCGTCGGCGGCGATGGGCTGGAGGGGAGTCGCGGGCAGCCGGACGGCGCTGTCGTCCGAGGTCCACGACATGGTGGGCTCCACGAACTCGAAGAACTGCGTGGCGCGGACGATCGAGTAGGGGGTGGGGCCGCCGCGCAGCAGGTCCTCCTGGAGGGTCTTCGCCCGGTAGTAGTCGAGCTGGGGCACCTGGTCCACGCCGACGATCGACAGGGCGACCTGGTGGCGCACGCCCGCCTTGTCGCCGGCGTCGAGCAGATTGCCGACGGTGGTGCGGAAGAAGTCGAGGGACTGCTCGTCGAAGGTCGGGGAGTTGGTCACGTTGACGACCGTGTGGGCGCCGGCGACCGCCTGGTCGAGACCCTCGCCGGTGAGCAGGTCGAGGCCGGACGACCGGGACACCGCCGTCACGTGGTGGCCCTGCCGCTCAAGCACGTCGGCAAGCCGGGAGCCGATCAGGCCGGTGCCGATGACGGTGATCTTCATGGTGTGCCTTCCTTCGTGACGGGGGCTTCCCCTGGGGGCAAACCCGGATATCAGATGTCCGGGATAATACTCGGATAGTCTATGTCCGAGTCAATGTGGAGGCGACATGAAGCTGTCCGGCGGCGTCGAATGGGCGCTGCACTGCTGTGTGGTCCTGACCGCCGCCGGGGAGCCGGTACCGGCGGCCCGGCTGGCCGAGCTGCACGAGGTGTCGCCCAGCTACCTGGCCAAGCAGTTGCAGGCCCTCTCGCGGGCGGGTCTGGTGCGCTCGGTCCAGGGCAAGACCGGCGGCTACGTGATCACCAGGGCGGCTCACGAGATCACGCTGCTGGACGTCGTCCAGGCCGTCGACGGTGCCACCCCGGCGTTCGTGTGCACCGAGATACGCCGACGCGGGCCGTTCGCGACACCAGCTAAGCAGTGCACCGAGCCGTGCCCCATCGCCCGCGCGATGGGGGCCGCGGACGCCGCCTGGCGGGCCTCGCTGGCCGGGGTCACGATCGCCGACCTGGCCGCCACGGTGGAGGCCGACAACGGGCCGGACGCCCTCCCCGGGATCGGGGCCTGGCTGACCTCGGGCGCCGACCCGCGCGGACCGGCCGCACCGTAGGTCCGCGCCCTCTCCGGCCCCCGGCCCCGGCGGACCCGGCGGGCCGCGCCGCGTACGCTCGGCGCTGTGCCACGCCACCCGAGAAAGCCCCGCCGACTGGTCGCCGACGGCCGGACGTACCTGTGGTCGCTCCGCCACAGCCACCCCGAACCGGTCGGCGAGGCCTTCAGCGGCTGCCGCGAGACCCTCACCCTGCACCCGCAGCCGGCCGGCTCCGGCGGGACGCTGCGCATCGTCTTCGCCGGCGGACCCGACCGGTACGTCCCCGGCGGGTTCCCCCTGGGCTCCGGGGACGTCGGGTTCGTCCGGGGTGGCTCACTGAACCTGCACGAACCGGGCGCCGTCCGGGCCCTGCTGGACGCGGCCGCGGCCCACGGATGGCAGCGGGGAGACCGGCGAGCGGTGGAGTTCGACGGATGGTCGCTGCTGGAGGAGGCAGCCGCCGCCCGCACCGGGGAGCTCGGCCGGCCTTCGTGAGAGCCGACATGTAGGGGATCGGCGGCAGCCACCCGTCGGGCGCGCGCACGAAGCCGAGGGACGCCGGCCTCCGTGCGGACGCGGAGCTGGTCGTCGAAGGTCGGGGCATCGTCCTGGCACCAGGCGCAGCCGCGTGCCGCGAGACGGCCGAGGACCGTCTCGTACGTCACGGGGCCGGCGGCCTCGGGCTCACCGATGGCCAGGCGCGAGGGAAGGCGGAACCGCCCTTCGGTGTCCACCGGGTCGAGTCCGAGAGCTCCCCTGGGGACCGCCCCGGACCTCCAGGCTGCCGCCCCTGTGACCGGCCCCTCACCCGGTGGTCGGCCCCCGGACCGGTCGAGGCCCGTCCCGCCGCCCGACAGCCGATCGGCCTCTCCACCGGTCATGCCGGGCCGGATCCCGGCGGTCTCGCCGGGATCCGGCCGCGATGGAGACGATCAGGTCGGGAACGGTGCCGTGCCCAGGGTCCAGGAGGCCACCGGCGCGGCCGCTCGCGCCCACGGCCCGGGCCGACGGTGCTGTGGGCTCGTCACCCCTCGGGCGGTGCCGTGAGGCCGGGCCGGCGGTCCGGCCTCGGTCGGGGGAGCCGCTGCCCGCCTCGGCGTACCGCCCTTCGCAGGGGGATTCCCCGGTCGTCGCCCGACAGCCGCTCCCCGGATCGCGGCTCGGCCTCCTCCTCGGCCGAGCCCCGGAGGGCGCGCGGCGGGCCCGACCGGCGCCGGCGACCGGTCGGCGCCCCGGCAGTGCTGGTCGACTCGGGGCGGGTCTGCTCAGGGCTGGTCAGCTCAAGGCCGGTCGCCCCGGAGCCGGACGGCTCAAGGCCGGTCGCCCCGGAGCCGGACGGCTCAAGGCCGGTCGCCGAGTCGGAGGTGGGTGGTGAGGTGGCGGCGGCCACCGGTCAGGGCCTCGGCGACGACCGCGAGGGCGGTCAGCGCGGCGAGCGCCGCGGCCGGGAGGAGCAGGGGCGCCGCCGTGGGGCGCAGCCTAGTCGGCACCGGGGCGCCGACCAGGGTGGACAGGTCGACGGCCGGCCCGAGCACGGCGACGGCGGTAAGCGCGGCCAGGGCGCCGCCGGCCGCGGCCAGCAGGGTCTGCGGCAGCGTCTCGGCGAGGACGAGCGCGAGGCCCTGCCGGGAGCGCAGGCCCATGGTGCGCAGCCGGGCCAGCAGGGCGGCCCGGTCGGGGGCGGCGCGCAGCAGTGTGAGCAGGACGGCGAGCAGGGTGAAGGCGCCCGCGGCGGCCTGGGCCTGGCCGAACAGGCGGCCCGCCGCGTGCTGGAGGGGGTCCTGGGCGAGGTCGGCGGCGACGGCGGCGCTGGTCCGGGTGACGTAGCCGCTGCGCAGCGCGTCGGGGTCGTTGCCGACCACGGCGGTGGCGGCGGTCGGCCCGGGCGGCGGCGGGGCGCCGGGGTCGGCGAGGGAGGAGGCCGGCAGCGCGCGGACCAGACCGGCCAGGGCCGGCTCGTCGATCCGGCCGAGCGCGAACCAGTCGGTGATGCGGGCGAGTTCCGGCAGCACGGCGCTCGCGGCGGGGGTGGGCAGGACGATGAAGGGGCGGGTGGCGCCGGGCAGGGCGGGGGTCGCGTCGACCGTGCCGGCGTGGGCTGTGAGGACTTCGCCGCCGCTGGGCAGTCGCAGCCGGTGGCCGCCGGGGCCGAGGTGGCGGGCGAGGTCGGCGCTGAACAGGGCGGGGACGGTCGGCGCCCCTGGGTCCGCCGCGGCCGAAGCGTCGAGCGCCGCCGGGTCGAAGGTGCCCGCCCCGACGGCCCTGGCGATCCGCGCGTAGGCCCGGGGTTCGGCGACCACCAGGGTGACCTGGGTGGCCTCCGGGTCGACACCCGCGCGCACGCCCGGGACCGCCTCCAGCAGGAACGCCTCGCTCTCCAGCCGCACGGCGGTGGCGGCCGTGACTCCCGGCAGCGCTGCGGCGGCCGCGGCGAACCCGGGCGGCAGGGTCATCCCGGCCGGCGCCGCCACCGAGGCGTCCGCCCCGACCACGAGCTTCGCGGCCTGCTCCCGGGCGAGCCCGACGCCCGCCAGCACGCTAGCGCCGAAGCCGGCGGTGGTGACCGCGAGCACGAGGGCCAGGAGTGGCAGGACGGAGGGCCGCGACCGCCGGCCGCCCCGGCCACCGGAGCCCCGGGCGGCGCGGGCCAGGCCCAGGAACGCCACCGTGCCGGAGGACCGGGCGGCCGCCCGGGCCAGGCCGCCCGCGAGGACGGGCAGCAGGCGTGCCAGCAGTAGCGCCGCGGTGAGGGCGATCAGCAGCGGGGC
Source organism: Kitasatospora sp. NPDC059973 (assembly GCF_042737525.1). Taxonomy (NCBI): domain Bacteria; kingdom Bacillati; phylum Actinomycetota; class Actinomycetes; order Kitasatosporales; family Streptomycetaceae; genus Kitasatospora; species Kitasatospora sp. NPDC059973. Next base: position 4,711 of record NZ_JBHWUI010000184.1, read on the forward strand.
CGCCACCAGCAGCAGGTCGGGGCCCGCGTCCGGTGTGGCGACGCCACGGCGCCGGACACCCGACACCGCCGCCACCGTCAGGGCGAGGACGAGGAGTTCGGCGATCAGCCGGCCCCGGCGCGCGGCCCTGCCGGAGCCCTCGGCCGGCGGCAGCGCGGCCCGGACCGGGACGGCGAGCAGGGCGAGGGCGGTGGTGACCAGCGCGGCGGCCACCGCCGCCGCCCAGCGCGGCGTGGGCCACAGCCAGAGCGCCGACGCGGTGGCCGCGACGGCCGCCGGCAGGACGGTGACCGCGCCCTCCCCGCAGAGCCGCAGCAGGAGCCCGGTACCGGACCCGCCCCGGGCCCTCAGCAGCCGCAGTTCCGCGCCGCGCCGGTCGGTGGTGAGCGCGGTGGCCAGGGCCAGCACCACCCCCGCGACCCCCGCCACGGCGGCCGGCCCGATCAGGGCCGTCGGCGCGACCGCGGCCTGCCGCGCCACCGCCCGGTCGAGGTGGCCGGGCAGCCGGGACGTCGTCGACAGGTCGGAGCGGCCGGTGGCGGCGAGCAGTGCGGTGGCCGTCGGCCCGGTGAGGAACGCGGCGACATCATGCCTGACCCCGTCCAGCCGGTCGGCCCGCAGCACGCCGGTGTCCACCGGAAGCCGCCAGAAGTCACGCGTGTTGCGCCCCCAGCGCCCGAGGGCGCCCAGGTCGTCGCCCCCGATCACCGCGGCGGTGTGCCAGCTCCGGATGTTGGGGTCGCTGAGCGAGCGTTCCAGACAGGCCCGGCCCGTGCACGGCAGGTCGGCCCAGTACGGCTCGGCCGGGTCGGTGACGGTGTAGAGGCCGGTCACCCGCACCCGCTGCGGGGGCACCGAGTCGTCGTCGAGGACCGCACCGAGCCGGATCCCGATCGTCTCCGCCGCACCGCGGGCCACCGCGATCGGGATCGGCTCGCCCTTGCTCCCGCCGGACGGCCAGGCGCCGGCGACCAGGGTGGTGTGCTCGGTGAAGCCGTGGAGGTAGCGCAGGTGCAGGGTCGGCGGGGAGTGCCCGTCCGGGCGGTCCAGGCCGGGGGTGGTCAGCGCGTGGCGCAGCAGGGCCTCGGCACCGAACACCGGTCCCGACGGCGCCACCGGGAGGCCGGCCCCGGCCCGGGCGACCAGCTGGGCCGCCACCGCCTCCAGCTCCGCCTCCGTCCCGCCGCCCTCCGGGGAGCGAGCGGTGCTGAGCAGGCTCGTCTCCAGCGGGCCCCGGTCGTGCAGGAAGTCCCGCAGCGCCGCGTCCGCGCCGCGGTCCAGCACTCTCGGGATCGCCGCCGCCAGGAACACCAGCACGAAGGCCAGTCCGGCGGTGAGCAGCGCCGCCCAGGGGCCGGTGCGCAGCCTCGTCCGCACCCACCGGGCCGGCCGGTGGGCACCGGCGGTCACCGGGCGGGCGGGACGGGCCGGGCTCGCCGGCCGGGTGGGGTCGGAGCTGGTCACGGGAACCTCCGTCGGGGCAGGACGGCGGTCACCGACGGTCCGTCACGCAGTAGCGGCCGATGGTGCCAGAACAGCGCCCGGGACCGGAAGGTTCCCGGGCGAAGCATGGACCGAAGAGGCACCTCCGGCACGGCCGAACGGGCACTCCGGCCGGCCGCCCCGGAGGAGCGACGCGCCCGGTTCAGCGGATCCGGTCGTAGACGAGGGCCAGCGTGCCGTGCTCCCCCGCGGTCTGGCTGACGAGCGCCCACTCGGCGGCGGGCAGGCCGTCGTCGAACAGGCGCGGTCCGTCGCCGAGGAAGACCGGGAAGACGGTGAGCGCCAGCCGGTCGACCTCGTCGGCCGCCAGCAGTGCCTTGATGACGCTCGCGCTGGAGAGCACCAGGATGTCGCCGCCCCCGGCGGCCCTGAGGCCGGCGACCACCTCGGCGGTCGGCCGGTCGACGACCGTCGTCCGCTCCCACGGCGCCCCGCCGGGGGCGGACTCGCCGAGGGTGCCGGAGAGGACCACCTTGTCGGCGTCGACGAGCCACTTCGCGAAGCCCTCGTCGCGCGGGTCGACGCCCGGCATGCCGATGACGGTGGGCCAGAAGCCGAGGAACCCCTCGGCGTTGACCCGTCCGAGCAGGGCGGTCGTCGCGGGCTCCCAGAGGCCGGTCAGGTGGTCGCGGGCGACGTCGGTGTGGGCGTAGGGCATCACCCAGCTCATGTCCCGGGGGTCGCGCCGGGCGTAGCGGCCGTCGAGGGAGAGGCTCATGTTGGTGACGACCCGGCGGCTTGCGGTCTGCTCGGTCATTGCGTACTCCTCGTGTCGTTGTGGTCAGTGGTCAGTGGCTGTCGTCGGTGGCTGTCGCCGTCGGCGGCCGTGAGGGCCGCCGCGAGCTTGTCGAGGCTCTGGCCGAAGCCGGTCTCGATCCCGGCGACGAAGTCCGCCGAGTCGACGGTGCTGTCGGTGATCCGCCAGTGGACGTCGAGCTCGGTGCCCGTACCGGTGCCCGGGTCCGTGCCGGTCGGCCGGAGGCCGAGCTCGACGTGGGCGGTGAAGGCGGTGCCGCCGCCGGGGAGCAGCGGGGACAGCCGGTAGGCGAGGCGCTCGCCCGGGCGGACGTCCTCGACGACTCCCTCCGCTCGGCCGGCGACCGGGTCGGAGCCGTCGGTGTCCTCGATGTCGCGGTACTCCTGGACGATCCGGCCGCCCGGCCGGGCCTCGAAGACGAGCTCGGAGACCCGGAGGTCGTCGGGCGTCCACCAGCGGGCGAGCAGGGTGGCTTCGACCAGGTGGCGCCAGACCAGGTCCGGGCGCCCCGGCAGCTCGCGGTGGAACCGGAACGAGCGGCCGTCGGCCCACCCTGCCTCTCCCGCCGCGCGCCGCTCCGCGTGGACGCCGAGCCCGTAGCGCTCGTGGGTCTCGCCCGGGCCGCCGGGCCGCTCCGCACTGTCGGCGAGCCGGGCGAGCTCGGCCGCCAGCTCCCGCAGGGGGCCGGAACGGAGCGCGTAGACACGCCGCTGGCCGATGCGCTCGGAGGTGACGACACCGGCACGCTCAAGGGCTTGCAGGTGCTTGGTCGTCTGCGGCTGGCGCGCCTCGGCGAGCCGGGCGAGCACCCCGACCGGGCGGGGCCGCTCGGCCAGCAGGCTCACGAGGCGCCAGCGCGCCGGATCGGCCAGTGCGGCGAGGAGTGCGTCCATGAGGAGAAGTATTCGCCACAAAGAATATTCGTGTCAAGGAATGTCTCCGGACGCACCTCCCCGCGACGGCCGGCCGTCGGAGCCGCGAGCGGGCACGCTCCAGGTCCTACGGTCGGGCGAGGACCGGACCACCACGGGCAGGCGCCGAGGCGCCGCCGGGAACGGAGTGTGACCCCATGGACATCCCCCCGAACGCCGCCGAGACCCGCCAGGACCGCTACGACCGCGGCCTGGAGACGCTCACCCGGATCGACGGCGAGGCCGGCCGGCGGGTGGTCGACGCGCTGGCCGACATCAGCCCCGAACTCGCCCACCAGATCGTGGCCTGGGGGTTCGGTGAGATCTACCGGCGCCCCGGGCTGGCGCCGCGCGACCGGCAGTTGGTGACCCTGGGGATGCTCACCGCGCTCGGCGGCTGCGAGTCCCAGCTCGACGTCCACGTCAACGCCTCCCTCAACGTCGGCCTCACCCCCGAGGAGATCGTCGAGGCCCTGCTGCACTCCGCCGGCTACTGCGGCTTCCCCAGGGCCCTCAACGCCACCTTCGTCGCCAAGAAGGTCTTCGCCGAACGCGGCCTCCTGCCGGTCACGGGCGACTGAGGCCGGACCGCGGCGGGCGACGGACCGGCCCCGGCGCGGGAGCCGCCGACCCGCCGGGCCCGCACCGCCGACAGCCTGCGCCACCATGAGCAGAGCGCGAGGGCCGGGAACACCACCCGCACCCGGCCGTGCGTTCGTCCGGGGCGGGTGGCACGGTCGCCGACGGTGCCCGGACTCCCCGGTGTCGGCCGGGGTCTCCGGGGAAGGCGGCGACACGCGGCGCCCGTCGAACGCGTCCCCGGCCGCACCGGAGGAAGGATGGGAGCTTCGGGCCGCCCCAGGTGCCCGGCCCACGGCCGAGCCGCCCCCGGACGCCCCCCGGACGAGAGGAAGCCCATGCAGATCGCCGTCACCACCCCGACCGGCAACGTCGGCCGCCACGTCGTCGCCACGCTGATCCGGGCCGGCGTCCGGCCGCGCGTCCTGCTGCGCGAACCCGGCCGGCTGGCTCCCGAGATCAGGGGCGAGGTGGACGCCGTCCGGGTCGACCAGTTCGACCCCGAGGCGGTGGCGGCCGCCACCGAGGGCGTCGACGCGCTGTACTGGGTGGACCCGACCACCGGCGGCGAGGACCCGCTCGCCGACTACGCCCGCGCCACCGCCGCCGTGGTCCGTGCCGTCACCGGCAACCGGATCGGCCGGGTGGTCTTCCAGAGCAGTGTCGGCGCCGAGAAGCGGCACGGCGCCGGCGAGATCGACGGCCTGGCGGGGACCGAGACCGCCCTGGACGGCCTAGGGGTCGACGTCACCCATCTGAGGTGCGGCTACTTCTTCACCAATCTCGAACTCCAGCTCGACGCCCTCCGGGCGGGCACGCTCCAGGTAGTCCTCCCCCTCGATCAGCCCATGGCCTGGGTGGCACCGCGCGACATCGCCGAGGTGGCCGCGACGCGGCTGCTCTCCCCCGCCTGGTCCGGGCGGTGCGTGCGGGCGGTGCACGGACCGGCGGACCTGACCTGGCGGCAGGTGGCCGGAATCCTCACCGCCGCGACCGGCCGGCGGATCGGCGTCGAGCGGATCACCGACGACGCCATGCGCGCCGCGCTCAGGCGGTCCGGGATGACCGAGGGGCTGGTGGAGGCCGTGCTCGGCATGTCGACCGGCCTCCGTGCGGACTTCACGCCCGAACAGCGCCGCAGCGTCCGGACCACCACGCCGACCACGCTCGCCGCCTGGGCCTACGACCACCTCCGGCACCGGCTCGCCGACGGCTCCTGAGCGCGGCCCGCGCGGGGAGCGGGCGGAGGAACCACGGGCGGCTCCGGAGCCGGCGCGTCACCCGGCGAGGAGCTCCCCGACGAGCCGGCGGGCGTACCCGGCGTCGAGGCCGGCCGGGCGGAAGAGGATGCGGTACATCATCGGGGCCACCACGCGGTCCATCACCGTCTCGACCTCGGGGGCGGGCTCCCCGCGGTCGGCCGCCCGGGCCAGCACGACGTCGACCTGTTCGGCCGCGTAGGTCGAGCACTGGCCGGCGTTGCTGCCGTCCGGGTCGCCGAGCAGGGCGTCGCGGATGTAGGCACGTCCCGACGGGGACGCCATCTCGTCGAGGAACTGCTCGGCCCAGGCCGTCAAGTCGGACCGCAGGTCGCCGTGGTCCGCCGGCTCCGCGTCGGGCCGCAGCCGCTCCACCGCGACGTCCGACAGCAGCTCCTGCAGATCTCCCCAGCGGCGGTAGACCGTCGAGGGGGTGACGCCCGCCCGCTGGGCGACCAGCGGAACCGTCAGCCCGTCGCGGCCCACCTCGGCGAGGAGTTCACGCACAGCGGTGTGCACCGACGCCTGGACCCGGGCGCTGCGACCGCCGGGGCGCACCATCTGCTTGCGACTCATGGGACCAGCTTAAAGCACAGTCCTTGCGTTTAGGGGGCGCCCACCCCGGTACCGACCGGCGCCGGCACGGGGGCCGGCCGCGACTGCTCGTAGGCGTGGCCGACCCGCAGGAGGAGGCGCTCCCCGAGGGGCCGGCCGAGCAGCTGCATCCCGATCGGCAGGCCCGCCGCGTCGTGGCCGACCGGGACGGTCAGCGCCGGCACCCCGGTGATGTTGGCGGGGGCGCTGAGGCGCACCAGGGCGTCGGCGACGCCCTCGGACGTGCCGTCCGACCAGGTCAACGTCGTCTGGCCGGCCCGCACCGCGGTCGTCGGGACCGTCGGGGCGGCGATCACGTCGACCCCGGCCAGCACGCGGGCCCACTCCTCCCGCATCAGGGTCCGGGAGCGCTGCGCCCGCAGGTAGTCCCCGGCGGTCATCAGCTCGCCGGCCTCCAGGAGGACCCGGACGTCCGCCTGGTACAGCTCGGGCACCGTCCGCAGGGTGCGCTCGTGGTACGCGCTGGCCTCCGGTGCCACCAGCCCCCAGAGGGTCGCCCGGATGTAGCGGGCCATCGGGATCCCGACGTCGACGAGCTCCGCGCCGAGGTCCGCCAGGTGCCCGACGGCGCGCCGGACGGCGGTCTCGACCTCCGGGTCGAGGTGGTCGAAGTAGTAGTCGCGCGGCACGCCGACCCGCAGCCCCGTCAGGTCGGTGCCCGGGCCGGGCCGGTGGTCCACGGCGGCGGCGGCCAGCGAGGCGGGGTCGCGCGGGTCGTGACCGGCCAGCGCCGTCAGGACGACGGCCGCGTCCTCGACGGTGCGGGTGATCGGACCGACGTGGTCCAGCGACCAGGACAGCGAGGTGACGCCGTGCCGGGGGACGAGGCCGTAGGTCGGCTTGAGACCGACGACGCCGTTGAGTGCGGCCGGCACCCGGATCGAGCCGCCGGTGTCGGTGCCCAGCGCGAAGGCCGCCGCCCCCGAGGCGACGGCGACCGCGGAGCCGCCGCTGGACCCGCCGGCGACCCGGCCGTGGTCCCGAGCGTTGCGGGTCTGCGGGGTGGTCAGGCCGTAGGCGAACTCGTGGGTGTGCGTCTTGCCGAGGAGGATCGCGCCGGCCGCCGTCAGCCGGGCGGCGACCGTGCTGTCGGCCTGCGCGCGGTGGCCCTCGCGGACCCGGGAGCTGGCCGTGGTCGCGGTGCCCGCGACGTCGATCAGGTCCTTGAGGCCCATCGGGATGCCGTGCAGCGCCCCCCGGAAGCGGCCGTGCGCCGCTTCGTGCTCGGCCTCGCGCGCCGCACCGCGCGCCTGCTCCGCGAGGACCGAGACATAGGCGTTGAGCTGCGGTTCCACCTGTTCGATGCGGTCGAGCACCGAGCCGACCAGCTCCACGGGAGACAGCCGCCGGGCCCGGATCTCGTCGGCCGCGGCGGCGACGGTGAGCTCATACGGCTGCATCGGACAGCTCCGTTCCCGCGCGGTAGGCGATCGCGGGCGGGGTGTCCCCGAAGTCCAGCTCCCGCAGGACCGCGACGACGGCGTGGAGCTGGTCGGCGGTGACCGCGACCGGTCCGTGCCGGTCGTCGGGCAACGGAAGGCCCGCCCGAGCGGCCCAGCGGGCCGCCTCCTGCGGCGTCAGTTCGGCGGCAGACATGGGTGTCCTCTCCTCGTCGGGACGGGAGCCGCGAAGCACTCCCGACGCAAAAGCTAACAGTTTGCTTTAGCCGAGCGTAGGTTCTACGGTCAGCTAAAGCAAATCAATTGCTTTTACGGCGAAGGAGCCTGGACATCACCGGCCGGCTCTGGCGCGGTGAACGGGTCGACCACCGGGGCGCCCACCTCCGGGTCGAGGGCGCCCGGTTGACCCGGCTGCCCGAGCCCGTCCCCGAGGTGTACTTCGGCGGTTCCTCCCCCGAGGCCGCCGAGGTCGCCGCCCGCCACGCCGACGTCTACCTCACCTGGGGCGAGCCGCCCGCCATGGTGGCCGGGAAGATCCGGCGCATCCGCGCGCTCGCCGCCGGGCACGGCCGCAGTCCGCGGTTCGGCATCCGGCTCCACGTCATCACCCGGGACACCCCGGAGGCGGCGTGGGCGGAGGCCGGGCGCCTGCTCGCCGGGATGGACCCGGCGCGCATCGCCGCCACCCGGGAGGCGCTCGCCCGCAGCGAGTCCGAGGGGCAGCGGCGGATGCGCCTGCTGCACGGCGGCTCGACCGACCGGCTGGAGATCGCGCCCAACCTCTGGGCCGGGATCGGCCTGGTGCGCGGCGGCGCGGGCACCGCCCTGGTCGGCGGCCATCACGAGGTGGCCGACCGGATCGAGGAGTACCACCGGCTGGGCATCGACGAGTTCGTCCTCCCGGGGGCGCCGCACCTGGAGGAGGCGTACTGGGTCGGCGAGAACGTCCTGCCGCTCCTCACCGACCGGGGGCTCTGGAAGCGCGGGGGCTGACGCGGCCGGGCCCGGGCACCGGGCGGTGCCCGGGCCCGGTGGCGTCACGCCCAGGGGTTGAAGGGGATGCCGCCGGGCTTGGAGGCGTTGAGCAGGTTGCGGAAGCGGTCGTCCTTGTCGGTGGTCTTGATGGTCGCCGAGCCGAAGTCGGCGTTGTTGAGCCGGTCGCGCAGCCAGGTGCTCGGCCAGCCGTTCCAGTCGACGATGGGCGGCTGGCGCCAGCTGTGGTAGTGGTTCTCCGGCGGCTCGTCGTTGCCGTTGGCCAGCCGGAACAGGTGGGTGAGCGCCGGCAGGCCGTCCTTGTGGTAGACGACCTTGGGGTGGCTGCCGCTGAAGCGCACCGACGAGCGCGGGTAGGTGGCCTGGCCGCCGTGCTGGGTCACGGTCAGGAACTCGACCTGGTTGGACGACTGCTTGACCCAGGAGATGACGTGCTCCCAGTCGTGGCGGTGGCCGCCCGAGCCGTTGACCGTCTGGTCCTTCTCGAAGTAGCTGGCGTACACGATCGCGCACCAGCCGTTGTTGCACGTGGACCGGGCGTAGGTCTGGGACCGGTCCAGGTCGGACTGGTCGTGGCAGTTGCCGTTGATGGCGCCGGAGGTCTTCAGACCCGGGTTGAGGGTGCCGTCGGGGCCGATGGCCGACACGGCGTAGCAGCCGTCCACGTCGTAGTCGTAGGCGGGCGAGAACGAAGCCTCGTAGCCGCCGGCGCGCTGCGGCAGATTGGGCAGCGAGTCGGCCTGGGCGGCCGGCCCGGAGAAGGTGAGCAGGAGGACACCGGCGCCGAGGACCGTCCCGACCCGGCCCCGGGTGCGGGTCGCGCGCCCGGTCGCGGAGCCCTGGGCCGTGGTGGCCGGGCCGGTCAGCGAGGAACTGTTCATGTATCCCTGTTTCGTCAGGAGTTGATGGGGCCGCCCGGCAGCTGCGGGGCGGCGCACATCGAGCATGGCCGTGATCCGCCCGGGGCGGATCCGTCCAATGACTGACGGGATGCGGAAGCCGGCGCCCCCGTGCGGGCGGGGGCGCGGCCTGACCTTCGGTCACATGACGTAGTCGGGTGCACGCCGGGAGGGCCCCCGCCCGGGGTGCCGGCGCGCGGCCCGACACCTCGGGAAGGGGCGGGCGGGCCCGCTCACCGCAGGCGCGCGTCGAAGGTCAGCGCCTCGACGAGCTCGCCGACCCGGTGCTCCGGCAGGCCCCGCGAGACGAACCAGGCGCCGACGTTGCGCACGTCGCGCTCCAGGAACGAACGGCCGCGCGGATTGGCGACGACGTCCACGATCTGCGGCACATCGATGATCACCAACCGCCCGTCGTGGACCAGGATGTTGTACGCCGAGAGGTCGCCGTGCGCGTAGCCGTCGACGGCGAGCAGCGACAGGTTGCGGCCGAGCTGCTCCCACAGGCCCTCGACGTCCACCTCCTCGGCGCGCAGCTGCGCGAGCCGGGGCGCGGCGGTGCCGCCGGCGTCGCCGACGAACTCCATCAGGATCTCCGTGCCCAGGATCTGCACGGGGTACGGGACGGCCACGCCGGCCGACCAGAGCCGGCACAGCGCCGTGAACTCGGCGGCGGCCCACTGGCCGGCGATGGCCTCCTTGCCGAACGCGGTGCGCTTGGCCATGGCCCGGGCGATCCGGGACTCCTTGTGCTGGCGGCCCTCCAGGTAGCCGGAGTCGCGGTGGAACATCCGGTGCTGGGCGTCGCGGTAGCGCTTGGCCGCCATCAGCGTGCGCCGGTCGGTCCCGGGCACGCCGCGCTCCAGGAGGAAGACGTCGGCCTCCTTGCCGGTCTTGACCAGCCCGAGTTCGGTGTCCACGGCCGCGAGTTCGGTCACCACCCAGGCAGGGCGCGGCGCGGGGCCCTTCTCGGTGGGGGTGGACTGGTCCCAGGTGGACCAGCGATCGCCCTCGGCGGGACCGTCGGCGACCGGCGTCGAGCCGTCGTCGTAGCTGCCGTCGGGGGTGTCGTCGTCGGTGACGTACGCGTCGGCGAAGTCGTCGGCGCTGTCCGCGCCGTGGGTGTCGTGCGGGTGGCCCGCGGGCTCGAAGGCCTCGAAGTGGTAGGCCACCTCGGGCTCGAAGTCGCCGTCCCGCTCGGACCGGCGGCCGCGACGGGGTGCGCCCTTGGGGCGGATACGGGAGAAGGAATCGTTGTCGGCAAAGCGCTCACGCACTGCGGTGGCTCCTGGGGAACGGCCCACCGATGCGCCAGTCGTGAGGCGTCGTCAGCCGGTGGGCGAATGACGAGAGGAAGAGGCGTCTGGCGCGCGCACGAGGGCGCGCCGCATCACGGCGGCAACCATTGGTACGCACCTCCTCTGCTTCTCCACGTCGGTCCTCGCGCCACGGCACGAGAGCGCCGCGGCGACGCCACGGCGACACCGCGGCGGGAACGGTGAAAGCTTAGCGACTACCAAGATCGGCGCAACCGAATTCTTTTCGCTGCGCGGTGCGGCACCGGGATGAGGACCGGGACCGGACCGCCCGACATGCCGCGCACGGCCCAAGGTCGCCGACCGGCGGCCGACGGCGCGGAACAATGCCGGAGGTCGCACGAGACTGGAGGTCAAATCATGGACAGCACCGCGCAGTTCCGCGCCTGGGACGTCCGCGAGTCGGGCCCGGCCGACGCCCCGCACCGGGTCCTGCTGCTGCCCGGCGGGCTGTGCGGCGCGGCGTTCTACGAGGACGTGATGGCCGCCCCGCCGCTCGCCGGCGCGCCGGTCCGGCTGGTGGCGGCGACCGTCCCGGGCCACGC
>NZ_JBHWUI010000185.1:0-15335 GCF_042737525.1 Kitasatospora sp. NPDC059973
CGTCCACCCTGCCGCGCCCGGCCGCGCCGGCAGTGGACCGGGCCCCCGACCGGGCCCCCGACCGGGCCCTGGAGCGGGGCCGGGACCGGGGGCCCGAGTGGGGCGCGGCCCGGAGTGCGGACCGGAGTGCGGACCGGGGCACGGACCGGGGCGCGGACCGGGGTGCCGAGTGGGGCACCGAGCGGGGCACCGAGCGGGGTTCCGACCGGGCGGCGCCGAGCTGGGCCCGGCGTGACGCCGCCGGACCGGGCCGGACCCGCCCCGACGCCGGTCCGGGCGGCAACGGCCACGGCCCCAAGGCCGGTGCGGTCGGCGGCGACCCGGGCGAGCCGGCCCTGCTGCGCGAGGCGGAGGAGCGGTGACCGGACGCACCCGGGTGCTCTGGCTGGCCAAGGGCCTCGGCCGCGGGGGCGCCGAGCAGCTGCTGCTCAACTGCGCCCGCCAGGTGGACGCTTCGCGCTACGAGGTCGAGGTCGCCTACGTACTGCCCTGGAAGGACGCGCTCGCCCCCGCGCTCACCGAGGCCGGGGTGCGGGTGCACTGCCTGGGCGGCGTGCCGGGCGCGCCCGGCCGGGCCGACCCGCGCTGGCCGCTGCGGCTGCGCCGCCTGCTCGCCGACCGCCGCTACGGCCTGGTGCACACCCACATGCCCGTCCCGGCCACCGCCGCCCGGCTGCTGTCGTACGGGCTCGGCGGCGGGGGCTGGCCGCGCCTGGTCCACACCGAGCACAACGTCTGGGACCGCTACCGCCGGGCCACCCGCTGGGCCAACGCGCTGACCTACCGGCGCAACGACGCGGTGATCGCCGTCTCGCACGCCGTCGAGCGGACCATCCCGGCCGCGCGCCGCCGGCCCGGTGCCTGGGTGCACGTGGTGCACCACGGCCCGGACCTGGCCGGCGCCCCGCAGGGACCGGCCGCCCGGGCCGCCGCGCGGGCCGGACTCGGCCTGCCGCAGGACGCGTTCGTGGTCGGCACGGTCGGCAACCTGACACCGAAGAAGGACCAGTCCACGCTGCTCGCCGCCCATGCCGAGCTGTGCCGCGGCCGACCGTCGGCCCGGCTGGTGGTGATCGGCGCCGGGCCGCTGGACGAGCGGCTGCGGGCCCGGGCCGCCGAGCTGGGGGTGGCCGACAGCGTGCTGTTCACCGGCTCCCGCCCGGACGTCCCCGCGCTGCTGCCGGGACTGGACGTCTTTGCCCTGAGTTCCCGTCAGGAAGGTCTGCCGGTCGCCCTGATGGAGGCGATGACCAGCGGCCTGCCGGCCGTGGTCACCCGGGTCGGCGGCATGCCGGAGGTGCTCGACGACGGCGAGCAGGGCCTCCTGGTGGAGCCCGGCGACCCGGTCGCCCTGGCCGCCGCGCTCGGCCGGCTGGCCGACGACCCGGAGCTGCGGGAACGCCTCGGGGCGGCGGCGCGGGTGCGCTCCGCCCGCTTCGACGTCGCGGGCGCCCAGCGGGCCGTGGAGGCGGTGTACGAGAAGGTGCTGCGGCGCTGAGCCCCCCTGGTCCCCCAAGCTGCTACCACCGAACGGAGAGCGAGTCCGGACGTGAGTGCCCTGCCCGCCCCTGCCGAGCTGACGTTCCGCCCGCTCGCGGAGGACGACCTCCCCGCGGTGCTCGACCTGCTGACCGCCTCCCTCGCCGGCGGCCCCACCGGCACCCGCACCGCCGACTTCTTCGGCTGGAAGCACCGGCTGGGGCCCTTCGGCGCCAGCCCCGGCCTGGTCGCCGAGACCCCGCAGGGGCGGCTCGCGGGGGTGCGGCTGTTCCTGCGCTGGCAGTGGCACGAGGGCTCCACCGGCCGTACCGTCACCGCCGTCCGGCCGGTGGACACCGCGACCCACCCGGACTTCCAGGGCCGCGGGGTCTTCCGCCGGCTCACCCTGGACCTGCTCGGACAGGTCGCCGGTGAGGCCGAGTTGGTCTTCAACACGCCCAACGGGAACAGCCTGCCCGGGTACCGGAAGATGGGCTGGCAGGAACTCGGCCGGGTACCGGTGGCCCTGCGCCCGGTCCGCCCGGCCGCGTTCGCCCGCGGAGTGCGGGCGGCGCTGGCCCGCACCCCGGCCGGTGCGGCCGCGCCACCGGCCTGCGGGCTGCCCACCGCCCGGTCGTGGTTCGCCGACCGCGTGACGCTCCCCGACCCGCCCCGGACCGCCGACCGGGCCGCTCCCGACGGCCCGACCACCGCCGACCGCCAGAACCGGACCGCCGGCCGGGCCGCTCCCGACGCGGCCACCGGCTCCTCCGGAGGCCCCGCCGGCGACCCGATGGCCGGCGCCGACGGCCCGCTGGCCGAGCTGCTGCGCGAGCGGGCCGCCGCCGACCGCGCCGACCCCCGCCTCGCCGTGCTCCGCACCCCGGAGTTCCTGCGCTGGCGCTACGGCGAGGCCCCCGGCCTGGACTACCGCGTCCTCACCTGCCACCGGGGCGGCGAGCTGACCGGCCTGGCCGTCGGCCGGCCCCGACGCCGCGGCCCGCTCGCCGAGTTCACCCTCGCCGACGTCCTGGTCCGCCCCGGCGACCGGGACAGCGCCGCCCGGCTGCTGCGCGCCGCCGCCCGCGAGTCCGGCTGCGACCACGTCGCCACGCATCTCTCCCCCGGCACCGAGGCCGCCGCCGCGGCGCTGCGTTCCGGCTTCCTGCGGGCCCCCCGCACCGGGATGACGCTCGCCGCGCGCACCCCGACCGGCCGGACCGCACTGACCCTGCCCGACTGGCGGTTCACCCTCGGTGACCTGGAGGTCTTCTGATGCCCCGGCCGGCTCCGGCCCGGGCCGTGCCGGGCCGCACGCCCCGGCCGTCCGCCGTCGCGGCCGTCCGGGCCCGGGTGCCCTGGCCGTCCGCCGTCGCCGCCACCCTGGTGACGGCCTACGTCACGCTCTTCGTCGTCGCCATGGTGCACACCTCGTACGACACCTGGGGCGCGCTGCTGGTCCTGCCGGCGCTGATGGCCGTCGGCACCCCGGTCCTGGCCCGGATCGCGGCCGCCAACCCCGAGCGGGACGTGTTCCGGCTGCTGATGCTGGCCATGACCGCCAAGCTGCTCTGCGCCTTCCCCCGCTACCTGATGGCCTTCGTGCTGTACGGCGGCGCGGCCGACGCCAAGATGTACCACCAGAAGGGCGCCGAGCTCGCCACCTACCTGGGGCAGGCCGACCTGCTGGCCGGTGTGCACTACGACCTCGGGATGAAGGTCGCCGGCACCGGGTTCGTCATCATCGTCACCGGGGTGGTCTACGCGATCACCGGGCCGTCGCTGATCGGTGGCTTCCTGGTCTTCTCCTGGCTGGGCTTCTGGGGACTGCTGCTGTTCTGGCGGGCCCTGCAGATCGCCTTCCCCGAGGCGGACACCCGCAAGTACGCCAAGCTGGTCTTCTTCCTGCCCTCGCTGCTGTTCTGGCCGTCCAGCATCGGCAAGGACGCCTGGATGATGTTCTGCCTGGGCCTGACCACCTACGGGACCGCCCGGCTGCTGGACCGCCGGTTCGGCGCCTTCGCCTGCATCGCGCTCGGCTCGGTCGGCACCGCGATGGTCCGCCCGCACGTCACCGCGCTCGCCGGGGCCGGCCTGCTGGTCGCCTACGTGCTGCGCAAGCGGCCGCGGCAGGCCAGCGCGCTCGGACCGCTGCGGACCATCCTGACCGCCGTGGTGCTCGGCGCGATGGCGGTGCTGATGCTGCAACAGGTCTCGACCTTCTTCGGTACCGACGGCACCGGCGGCGACGCCGTCAACCAGGTGCTCTCGGAGACCTCGCGGCGCACCAGCCAGGGCAACTCGATGATCAGCGCGACCGCCCCGGAGGACGCCGCGCCGCGGTTCAGCCTGAATCCGGCCGGGCTGCCGGTCGCCGTGGTCAGCGTGCTCTTCCGGCCGTTCCCCTTCGAGGCCTCGAACATCCAGAACCTGATCCAGTCGGTGGAGTGCTTCGCCCTGCTGGTGATGTTCATCCGGAGCTGGCCGCGACTCAGCAGAGTGCCGCGGCTCTTCGTGCAGCGGTCCTACGTCGCCTTCACCACCGTCTACACGCTGCTGTTCTGCTGGGCCTTCTCGACCATCAACAACATGGGCATCCTGTCCCGCGAACGCGTCCAGGTACTGCCCCTGGTGCTGGTCCTGCTGGTCGTCCCGGCCGCCTCCACCGCCGCCCGGGGGGCCGCCGAGCGCCGGCCGCCGCCGGTCTGGCGGGTGGCGCCGGGGCAGTGGGGCGGGCAGCGGCGGCCGCCCGGGCCCCGCCCCGTCCGGCTCGGCGGACGGGAGCCCGGGGAGGCGGCGCCGTCCCGAGGGGGATCCACCGCGCCCTGACCCCTCCCCCCGCCCCGGCTCCGGCCCGCCCCGGCGCCCGGTTCCAGGGCTCCGCCGACCTCGCGGACACCACCGCCCGTTCGCACTCCCCCGCCACTGGCGAGCACCGGACTACCCACGGAGGTATCTGATGACCACCGACACCCTTGCCCTGCCCGCCGCCCTCGGCGGCACGCCCGCCTTCCCGGAGGGGCTCCCGCTCACCCGCGTCCAGGTCCCGGACCGCGCCACCCTGCTGGAGCGGCTCGGCGCCGTCCTGGACAGCGGGCAACTGACCAACGGCCGCACCGTCGCCGAGTTGGAGGAGGCCGCCGCCGAACTGCTGGACGTGCCGCACGTGGTGGCCGTCTCCAACTGCACCGCCGGCCTGATGCTGGTGCTCCAGGCGGCCGGTGTCGCCGACGGCCGGCCGGTGGTGATGCCCGGCTTCACCTTCTCCGCCACCGCCCACGCCGCGCACTGGGCCGGCGGCACCCCGGTGTTCGCCGAGGCCCGTGAGCGGGACATCACCCTGGACCCCGAGGACGCCGCCGCCCGGCTCGCCGCCGCCGACCGCCCGGCCGCGCTGATGGCCACCCACGTGTACGGCACGCCCTGCCAGGTGGAGCGCCTCCAGGAGGTCGCCGACGCGGCCGGCGTGCCGCTGGTGTACGACTCCGCGCACGGCTTCGGCAGCAGCCGCCGAGGTGTGCCGATCGGCAACTTCGGCTACGCCGAGGTGTTCTCGATGAGCCCCACCAAGGTCGCGGTGGCCGGTGAGGGCGGCCTGGTCGCCACCCGGGACGCCGCGCTCGCCCGACGGCTGCGCACCGCCCGCGACTACGGCAACCCGGGCGACTACGACACGCTGTTCCCCGGCCTGAATGCCCGAATGAGCGAGCTGCACGCCGCCGTCGGTCTCAACTGGCTGGCCGGGCTGCCCGAACGGGTGGTCCACCGGGGCACACTCGTCGCCGAGTTCGCCGCCGTGACCGCCGGACTGCCGGGGCTGCGGCTGGCCCTGCCGGAGGACGGCGACGTGTCCACCTTCAAGGACCTCACGCTCATCCTGGACGCCGCGGCGTTCGGGCTCAGCGCGCGCCAACTCGCCGACGCGCTCAGGGCGGAGGGCATCGACTCGCGCCGCTACTTCCACCCGCCGGTGCAGCGCCAGCGGGCCTACGCCCACCTCGGCCAGGCCGAGTCGCTCCCGCTGACCGACCGGCTGGCGGACTCGGTGCTGACGGTGCCGCTCTGGACCCAGATGGACGCGCCCACGGTACGCCGGATCGCCGGAGCGGTAGTCCGGATCCAGCCGTACGCGGAGCGTCTGCGCGCCGCCTGACCGGGCCGCGTCCCGTTAGGCGGATCGGGTGAACGCGGTTGGACCGCGGCCCCGCCCGGTCGGCAGGATGTCCGGCCGGGGCCCGCGGTCCCATCTCACCCTCCCCCGTACGGATTTGGAGTCACCCGGTGCTCAAGGGATTCCGCAGCTTCCTGCTGCGCGGAAACGTCGTGGACCTCGCGGTCGGCATCGTCATCGGTGCGGCGTTCACCGCTGTCGTCACCGGGTTCGTCACGGCGTTCCTCACCCCGCTCATCGGGGTCGCGAGCGGCGCCGTCGGCGACTTCACCCAGAAGACCTTCGCGGTGGCCGGGACGAACTTCCCGTACGGCGTCTTCGTGAACGCGCTGATCAGCTTCGTGCTGGTGGCCGCGGTGATCTACTTCATCGTGGTGGTCCCGGTCGGCCGGCTGCAGGCCCGGCTGGACGGCGCCAAGCCCGCCCCGGTGGCCAAGGCGGACTGCCCGGAGTGCCTGAGCCCGATCCCGGCGGCGGCGGTGCGCTGCTCGTTCTGCACCTCCGAGGTGGCCGGTCGGCCGGGCTTCCCGGCGCAGTCCGCGGCGGAGCCGCTCCAGGTGCGCTGACCTCGGGTTCTGCCACGCCCGGCGGCTCTCACCGTGACTTTATCCCCGAAACATTCACGAGCCCTCGCCGCGCAGTCGGCGGGGGCTTGAATGCGCCGGCGCACGCCCTGACCGCAAAAGTTTCTTCGCCCGGCCAGGAACCGTCCACCGGCCCGTCACCGCACGGGGCTTCACCAGCCCAGTCCGGGCTCTGTTCGACCGCGCACCCGGGTCCGAAGCTGGCCGGAAGTCGTCGCCGGAATGTCCGTTCTTCGCACTTTCGAAACTTTTGTGCGAGCGAAGACTGTGTAAACACTCGAACTGCTCGCCCTCCCACTCTCCTCAGCAGGCGCATTGTGGGCTTACCGTATGCCCCATGACCTCGCCCCGCTCCTACGACGGAGTCGGCTACCCCCCTCCGTCCTTCTCCTCCGGCACGCCCATCTACGACAGCCTCGTCGCAGAGCGCGGTGTCCCGCAGATCGCGCCCATCAACGTGCCGGCCGCCCTGCCGCCGGCACTGTCGTCCGGTTACGGATCAAGCCTCGGCCAGTCCTACGAGAACCGGTACGCGACCGGGTACGACACCCCCGGCAGCAACCTCCCCGCGCTGCCGCCCGCGCGCCTCGCCCTGGGCCCCGGCCCGAGCAGCGCTCCCTCCGCCGGCCCCGCCACGGCGTACATCCCGGCGCAGCCCGCACCGGCGTACGCCTCCGCGCCCCAGCCGCCCGCCCCCGGCTACGGCGCCCCCCAGCCGTACCTGTCCGCGCAGCGGCCGCAGGCCCCCGCCCCCGGCTTCTCGCAGGCCACCGGCGGCGGCGCCTTCCAGCCCTCCGGCGGCCAGAGCTTCGGCGGCCAGAACACCTTCGTCGGCGCCGGCCAGGGCGGCCAGCAGACCTTCGGCGCGCAGCCGATGGGCGCGCCCGGCTCCTTCGGCGGCCAGCCGCACGGCGGCGGTCAGCCGCACGGTGGCCCGCAGAGCTTCGGCGGGCAGCAGAGCTTCGGCGGCCAGCAGTCCTTCGGCGCCCCGGGCCAGAACGGTGGCGGCTTCCAGGGCCAGGGCGGCGAGCAGGGGTTCGGCGGCGCGCAGCTGCGCCCGGCCGTCACCCCGGTCGCCCCCGTCCGCCCGATGCAGCCGCAGCGTCCGGGCCCGTACGGCGAGCCCGCCCAGTTCCAGCAGGGCTACCAGCCCCAGGGGCAGGGCTACTGACCGACACCCCCGGCCGGCCCCACCCGGCCCCCGCCCGCAGCACCTGAGCACGATCCCGACGTCATCCCGCGCCGGGCGTACGGAGAAACGGGTCATCCACGGACCGCCCGGACCGCCACCCCACGGCGTCCGGGCGGTCCGTGCGCGTTCCGGCCCCGGGCGGCCGCGGAGGGCGGGACGCCGGTCTCCCGGGGGGAGCTGGCAGGATGGGGGGATGCTGCTCACCGGACTCCACATCCACCCCGTCAAGTCGATGTACCGCCTGAGCCCCGAGCATGCCCGGGTCGAGCCGTGGGGGCTGGCCGGCGACCGGCGCTGGATGCTGGTGGACGCCACCGGGCGCTTCGTCAGCCAGCGCGACGACACCGCCGTCGGTCTGATCCGCGCCGAACCGGCCGCCGACGGCACGCTGGTGCTGACCGCCCCCGGCGGCTCCCGGATCGAGGTTCCGGCGCCCGGCGCCGCCGCCGGCGACCCGCTCGCCGAGGTCGAGGTCTGGGGCACCCGGTTCCACGCCGCCGAGGCCGCCAAGGAAGCCCAGCTCTGGATCGCCGAGCAACTGAACGGCGACTACCGGCTGGTGCACCTGGACGACCCCCGGGCCCGCCCGGTCGACCCGAAGTTCGGCGGGCCCGGCGACACCGTCTCGATGGCCGACGGCTTCCCGCTGCTGCTCACCACCACCGCCTCGCTGGACCGGCTCAACGCGCTGATCGCACAGGAGCACCCGGAGGGCCACGAGGTGCTCCCGATGGCCCGGTTCCGCCCGAACGTGGTCGTCTCCGGCAGCGAGCCGTGGGCCGAGGACGGCTGGCGCCGGATCCGGATCGGCGAGTTGACCTTCAAGGTGGTCAAGCCGTGCGGGCGCTGCGTGGTCACCACCACCGACCAGGAGAGCGGCGAGCGGCGCGGTCCCGAGCCGCTGCGCACCCTGGCCCGGCACCACCGGCTGCTGAAGAAGGCCTCGTTCGGGCAGAACCTGATCCCCGAGCGTCCGGCCGGCGTCGGGGGCGACGTCCTCGGCACGCTCCGGCTCGGCGACGAGGTCGAGCTGCTGGAGGGCGGCGCGCACTGGCCGGCGGACGAACGGGCGTGAGCCGGGGGCGCCCGCGCGCGGCGGGCGCCCCTCCCGCCCGCGCCGCCGGCGGGTCCGCGGTCCGCGCGGCCGTCGCCCGGTGGGCCTGCCCCTCCGGGGGCCCGGGCGCCCCGGCCTTCGCCACGAACGGCCCTCCGTACACCGCCCTGTCGCCGCCCCGGGCGCCGCTCCGCCCCCCGGATGCGCCGGCGCCGGACACGGCCGCGCCGGCGCCGCGTTCGGAACCCCGACTGTGTGCGCTCGTTGAAACATGTGTGGAACCCGGGACGGTCCCCGGCCGGGGCCGACTGCCGGCGGCCGGAGCACCGTCGCGGGCGCGCTACGGTGGGCGGGCCACCCGCGCACCCCGCGCGTGCGGCCCGATGGGATCGCCGGCTCGATGAAGGTGGGGACGACAGACCGTCATGGCTGAGCACAGGGTCCGAGTCACCCAGGACAGCGCCTCCCGCTGGCGTCGCCGCGCCGGCGAGTACGACACCCTCACGGAGGCCCTCGCGGCCGCCGAGCCGGGCGACACCGTGACCGTCCGACCCGGCACCTACCGGGAGAACCTCGTCCTGGACAAGCCGGTCACGATCGTCCCGGCGCAGGGCCCCGGCACGGTCCGGATCGACCCCCCGAGCGGTGTCCCGCTGACCGTCACGGCCGCCGCGACCGTCCGCGACCTGGTGATCGAGGGCAGCGACAGCTCCCTCCCGGCGGTGCTGATCACCGGCCCGGAGGCGACGCCCGCGCTCGGCGGCTGCCGGGTGGAGACCCGCTCGGCCACCGGCGTCGAGGTCACCGGCGGAGCCCGGCCCACCCTGCGCGGCTGCGTGGTCGCCAACCCCGCCGGGCTGGGCCTGCGGCTGCGCGGCGAGGGCACCGCGGCGGCCTTCGAGGACTGCGAGGTCGCCGCCGCCGGACAGGCCGGACTGGCCGTGCTCGGCGGGGCCACGGCCGCGCTGGAACGCTGCCGGGTCCACCACGCGACCGGCGCCGGGGTGCTCCTGACCGACCCGGGCAGCGCCGCCGAGCTCACCGGCTGCGAGATCTACGAGATCCGCGGCAGCGGCGTCCAGGCGGAGGCCCACGCCGGCGGCCGGCTGGTCGACTGCGACATCCACCGGGTCACCGGCAACGGGATCACCCTGGACAGCGAGGCCGAACTCGTCCTGACCGGCTGCCGGGTGCACGACCTGCCGGAGAACGGCGCCGACCTGCGCGGCCGGGCCCGGCTCACGCTGGCCGGCACCACCGTGCGGGACTTCGGGCGCGGTGCGCTCTCGGTCTGGGACCAGGGCACCGAGGCCATCGCCGAATCCTGCGAGATCCACAGCTCGACCGGCGAGTACCCGGCCCTCTGGGTCAGCGACGGCGCCCGGCTGACCCTCACCGACTGCTCGCTGCACGACCTGCCGGACGCGCTCTTCGTGCTGGACCGCGACTCCGCCGCCACCGCCGAGGGCTGCTCGTTCAGCCGGATCCGCAGCTCGGCCGTCTCGGTCAGCGGCGGCGCCGGGGTGACGCTGAGCGGCTGCCGGGTCCAGGAGGCCGGCACCGGGCTCTGGTTCCGCGACCACGGCAGCGGCGGGCTGCTCACCGACTGCGAGATCTCCGACGTCGCGACCGGCGTGATCGTCACCAAGGGCGCCGACCCGGTCCTGCGCGACTGCACCGTCCGGGCCAGCTCGGACGCCGGCGTCTACGTCTCCGCCCAGGGCCGGGGCACCTTCGAGGACTGCCGGGTCTCGCACGGCAAGGGCTTCGGCTTCCACATCATCGACGGCTGCCGCACCGTGCTGACCCGCTGCCGGGCCGAGCAGAACGAACGGGCCGGCTTCGAGTTCTCCGAACCCGGCCCGGTGGTGGAGGCCTGCACGTCGGACGACGTCGCCCCGGCCGCTCCGGCCGCCGAGCTGCCGGCCCCCCGCGCCGCACGGACCGCACGGACCGCCCAACTGACCGCCACCGGACCGGCGTTGCCGGCGCCTTCGGCGATCGGGCCGATCCCGGACTGCCGCCCGGCCGACGAGGCGCTGGCCGAACTCGACGCGCTGGTCGGCCTGGCCACCGTCAAGCAGGAGGTCCGGACCCTGATCGACCTGATCGCGGTCGGGCGCCGGCGCCGCCAGGCCGGGCTGAAGGCCCCCTCGCTCCGCCGCCACCTCGTCTTCACCGGGGCCCCCGGCACCGGCAAGACCACCGTGGCCCGGCTCTACGGCGAGATCCTGGCCTCGCTCGGGGTGCTCCAGCGCGGGCACCTGGTCGAGGTGGCCCGGGTGGACCTGGTCGGCGAGCACATCGGCTCCACCGCGATCCGCACCGCGGCCGCCTTCGACCGGGCACGCGGCGGCGTGCTCTTCATCGACGAGGCGTACGCGCTGGCACCCGAGGACGGGGCCCGGGACTTCGGCCGGGAGGCGATCGACACCCTGGTCAAGCTGATGGAGGACCACCGGGACGAAGTGGTCGTCATCGTGGCCGGTTACACCGCCGAGATGGAACGCTTCCTCTCCGCCAACCCCGGTGTCTCGTCCAGGTTCTCCCGCACCATCACCTTCCCCGACTACTCCGCGGACGAGTTGCTGGAGATCGCCCGCGCGCAGTGTGCCGAGCACGAGTACGCGCTGGCCGAGGCGACCGAGGGCGCGCTGCTCCTGCACTTCGGGACGCTGGAGCGCGGCCCCAACTTCGGCAACGGGCGCACCGCGCGGCAGGTCTTCGAGACGATGGTGGAGCGGCACGCCATGCGGGTCGCCCACCTCGCGGATCCGTCGACCGAGGAACTGCAACTGCTCGTCCCCGCCGACCTGCCGACGGCCCGCCTGCCCTGACCAGCGTCCGCCGGGCAGGTGGACACCCGCCCGGCCCCCGCGCTCAGCCGCGTTCCGCGGCCGCCTCGTCGCCCAGCATCCGGTCCACCAGCAGCGCCAGGCGGGGCTCCGCGTGGTCCGGCCGGAGCCGGCCGCTCCGGGCGAGGGTGGCCAGGCCGTGCAGGGCCGCCCAGACCACCTCGGTGAAGGGCTCCGGGTCCTCGGCCCCGGCCACCTCGGCGACCGGTCCGGCGAGGGCGGCGAACGCCTCCTTCAGCGGGGCGGGCGAGTCCGGACGGCCGAACGGCAGGTCCGTCGCGAGCACGAACATCGCGTCGTAGAGCGCCGGGTTGGCCGCCGCGAACGCCAGGTAGCGGCCCGCGACGGCGCGGAAGGCCCCGGCCGGCCCGGCCGCCCCGCGGGTGACCGCCCGCAGCTCGGCGGCGAGTTCCGCGAAGCCCTCCAGCGCGACGGCGGCCACGATCGCGTCCTTGCCGGCGAAGTGGCTGTAGAGCACGGGCTGGCTGTACTCGATCCGCTCGGCCAGCCGGCGGGTCGTCACCGCCTCCCAGCCCTCGGACTCCGCCAGCTCACGGGCGGTTCGAATGATCAGCTGGTGCCGCTCGGCGCGTTCGCGCCCGCGGCGCTCCTGGATTGACATGACATCGACTCTAGCAGCGCTAGGCAACAGAGCCATGAAAGGAGCGGCGTCACCCCCGCCCGCGGCAAGGCCAGGAGCAGGGGTGACGCCCGCCGCGGGTCAGCCGGTCCAGGCCCCGCCGGCCAGGAAGGACTCCAGCCGGGCCCGATGGGGCGCGATGTCGATCCGCTCCCCGGCCAGCCAGTCGTCCGAGTAGTACTTGTCGAGGTAGCGGTCGCCCGGGTCGCAGATCAGGGTGACCACACTGCCCCGCACCCCGGCCGCCCGCATCTCGGCGACGATCTTCAGCGCGCTCCACAGCCCCGTCCCGGTGGAGGCGCCGGCCCTCTTGCCGAGCACCTGCTCCAGCACCCGCACGGCCGCGATCGAGGCGGCGTCCGGGACCTTCATCATCCGGTCGATCGCGCCGGGCACGAAGCTCGGCTCCATCCGCGGCCGGCCGATCCCCTCGATCCGTGAGCCGCTCTCGCAGACCGCGTCCGGATCGTGGCCGACCCAGCCCTCGAAGAAACAGGAGTTCTCCGGATCCGCGACGCAGATCCGGGTGTCGTACTGCATGTAGTGCACGTACCGGGCGATGGTCGCCGAGGTCCCGCCCGTCCCGGCGGTCGCGACGATCCAGGCCGGCTCCGGGTGCGGCTCCAGGCGCAGCTGGGCGAACATCGACTCGGCGATGTTGTTGTTGCCCCGCCAGTCGGTGGCCCGCTCCGCGTAGGTGAACTGGTCCATGTAGTGGCCGCCGGTCTCCTCGGCGAGCCGGGCGGAGGCCGCGTACACCTCGTCGGAGCGCTCGACCAGGTGGCACTCGCCGCCGTGGAACTCGATCAGGTCGATCTTGGACTGGCTGGTGGACTTGGCCATCACCGCGATGAACGGCACGCCGATGAGCTGGGCGAAGTAGGCCTCGGAGACGGCCGTGGAGCCGCTGGACGCCTCGATCACCGGCTTGCCGGGCCGGATCCAGCCGTTGCAGAGCCCGTAGAGGAACAGCGAGCGGGCCAGCCGGTGCTTCAACGAGCCGGTGGGGTGGGTGGATTCGTCCTTGAGGTAGAGGTCGATGCCCCAGTCGAGGGGGAGCGGGAACCGGAGCAGGTGGGTGTCGGCCGAGCGGTTGGCGTCGGCGTGGACCTTGCGCACCGCCTCCTTGAGCCAGCCGCGGTAGGCCGCGTCGGAGCGGTCCACATCCTCGGTCCGTTCGGCACTCAGCTGCGCACCCATCGTCACTCTCCTCGCTCGAACCCCCCGGTTGCTCACTACGAGTGTACGAGAGTCACGATAAGTGACGGTTTTCGTAGCCCCAGCTTCCGCTTATCCACGGCCACCGGGACTCGCCGCGCTCCGCCGCCACCCGCCCTGCTACGCCCCCGCCTGCACCGACTGCGGGTCGGCGAGGTAGGGCCGCCACGCCAGTTCGGCCGCGCCCGCCAGTGCGCCGTGCGCCAGCTCGGCGCCCACGATCGGCACCCGGCCGCTGCGCCCCCAGAGGCTGCGCTCGGCGACCACCGCCCGCAGCCGCTCCGGCGCGGCCTCCAGCAGATCGAGGTGCAGACCGCTGAGCACCACCCGGTCCGGGTTGAGGATGTTGGCGACGCCGGCCAGTCCGAGGCCGAGCCGGTCGATGACGTGCTCGACGGCCGCCCGGGCCCGCTCGTCCGTCGCGGCGGCCCGGCAGAGCTCGCCGGCCTGGTCGAGCAGCGGGCGGTCCGGGTCGGGGGTGAGCCCGGCGGCGGCGAACAGCGCGTCCGGGTCGGTCTCGGCGTTGAGGCAGCCGCGGTTGCCGCACTGGCAGGGGCGGCCCTGCGGGTCGACGGTGAGGTGGCCGACCTCCAGCGCCAGCCCGGCGCTCCCGGTGTGCAGGCGGCCGTCGATCACCAGCGCGCCGCCGACGCCCCGGTGGCCGGAGGTGACCAGCAGCAGATGGCGGGCGCCCCGGCCGGCGCCGTGCCGGTACTCGGCGAGGGCGCCGAGGTTGGCGTCGTTGGCGATCGCGGTGGGCAGCGGGTCCAGCGCGAGCGGGCCGTTGTCGGCGCGGCCGACCTCGACGTCGTACAGGTCGGCGACGGGCGTGCCGCTGGGCCAGGCGAAGTGCAGGGCGGCGAGCGCGGTGCCGTCCGGCTCGGTGACCGGGTTGGGCAGCGCGAGCGCGGCACCGAGGCAGCGGCGGCTGCTGTGGCGGGCCAGTTCGGCGCCGGCCTCGGCCACGGCGCGCAGCATCCGGACCGGGTCGGTGGCGGCGGGCAGCGGCCGGTGCACGGGCGGATCGAGCAGTCCGCCGAGTCCGGCGAGGGTGACGCTCAGCCCGTCGGCGTGGATCTGGCCGGCGATCACCACCGGACCGGCCGGGTCGATGGCCAGCCGGTGCGACGGGCGGCCGCGACCGCCGCCGGCCGGCCGGGAGTCGACGGTGATCAGGCCGAGCGCCTCCAGCTCCGCGGTGACCGCTCCGGCGGTGGCCCGGGTGACGTCCAGCGCACGGGTGAGCGCCGAGCGGGTGGGGGTCTGGCCGGTGTGGATGAGCGAGAGCGCCGGGCCGAGCAGCGTGCGACCGCGATCGGGGGCCGAGCGGCGGTGGGCGTCACGCTGGGCGTCGTGGTCGGCCTCGGAGCCGGGCTTCGGACTTGATGGAGTGAGCTGCACGGCTCTATTGTTACTTTGTGCCGCTCCGAAACAAAATCCACGTCCATGACCGGGTCGACCGGCCGTCCCTCCAGTCTCGCAGCACTCCGGCCGCTTCCGGCACCCCCTGGGGCGCGGCACGGCTCGCACTCACCGCTTTCTTCGCCGTCGACGGCTTCCTCTTCGCCGCCTGGGTGGTCCGCATCCCGGACATCCGCAGCCAGGTCAGCGCCTCCCACAGCGCGCTCGGGCTCGCCCTGCTCTGCGTCTCGGCCGGCGCCGTCGCCACCATGCCCCTGGTCGGCCGGCTCTGCCTCCGGTACGGCTCGCGACCGGTCACCGTCGGTTCGCTGGCGCTGCTCAGCCTCGCCGTCCCGCTGCCCGCCCACACCCACTCGGTCGCGGCGCTCGGCGGCGTCCTGCTGCTCTTCGGGGCGGGGTACGGCGGCGCCAACGTCGCGATGAACAGCGCCGCCGTCGACCTGGTGGCCCAGCTGCGCCGCCCGGTGATGCCGAGCTTCCACGCCGGGTACAGCCTCGGCGGCCTGCTCGGCGCGGGCGTCGGCGGACTGCTCGCCGGCACCCTCACCACCACGTGGGCGCTCGCCCTGAGCGGCCTGCTGGGCCTGGCCGTCACGGCGGGCGCGGGCGTCGTGCTGCTCCGCGGCCCGGCCGCGCCGGTCGTCGCCCCCGGCCGGGCGGCCGACTCCCCCGCCTCGCCCGCCGCCCCCGCCGCCCCGGCCGCCCCGGCCGCCCCCAAGG
>NZ_JBHWUI010000186.1:0-4046 GCF_042737525.1 Kitasatospora sp. NPDC059973
GTGCCCGCCGCCGCGGCGGGCACCCCACCCGGACCACCCCCGGACCACCCCGCCCGCGCCACCGCCCGTCCCCGGAAGGAGCACGACCATGCCCACCGCCGATCTTCGCCGGTACCGGGTCGGCGTCGTCCAGCTGTCCGTCGCCACCAACCGCCGTGCGGAGAACCTGGCGCGGGCCGAGAAGCTGGTGCGCGCCGCGGCCGACGACGACTGCCGGCTCGTCGTCCTGCCCGAGGTGTTCGCCACCGCGCTCAACCTGCCGAAGAGCCACGAGATCGCCGAGCCGGTGCCCGGGCCGCTCACCGAGTGGCTGGCCGGCCTGGCCCGCGAACTCGGCGTCTGGATCGCCGCCGGCGTGCTGGAGCGCGCCGGGGACGACGTGCACAGCACCGCCGTCCTGCTGGACGACACCGGGGAGCTCGTCGGCACCGCGCGGCGCACCATGGTCTACGACCTGGAGGCGCACTTCATCACGGGCCGCACCGGCGCCCGCGTCTTCCCGACCCCGCTCGGCCGGATCGGCTTCGCGCTCGGCTACGACGTGCAGTTCCCGGAGGTGCTGCGCGGCCTGTTCGCCGACTCGGCGGAGATCATCGTGGCCCCCTCCGTCCTGCTGCGGCCGTTCGCCGAGCCGGTGCGGCAGATGCTGCTCGCCCGGGCCGCCGAGAACTGCGCCTACGTGCTGTTCGCCAGCGCGACCGGCGAGAACACCCTCGCCGGGCTCACCTACATGGGCCGCAGCGCGATCCTGCGCAGCCCGCTGGCGATCGGCGCCTACTCGCGGGACTTCCGCAAGCAGCAGCCGGTGCTCGCCGAGGCCGACCGCGAGGAGGTGCTGCTGACCGCCGACCTGGACCTGCACGAGCTGCGCCGGATGCGCGAGGCGGCGCCGTTCGCCGCCGACTTCCGCCGCTCGCCGCTCGGCCTGGCGCTGACCGCCGCCACCCACCCGGACGGGCCGCTGCCCGACTGGGCCGCCGCGGCCCTCGCCCCGCACACCGCACCGCATGCCGCTTCGGACACCCCGGACGCCCCGACCCCGGAAGCCCCCGGCGCCCCGGCGGCCCCGGACACCTCGGCGGCCCCGGACACCTCGTTCGCCTCGGATGGAGCCTGACCAGATGACCGTCGAACGCTCGCTCGCCACCAGCCGGCCCCGGGTCGCGCTGATCCAGTCCTTCTGGGACCCGGACCCGGAAGTCAACCTGGCCCGTACCCTCGCCCTGCTGGACACCGTCCAGGACGTCGAACTGATCATCCTGCCGGAGTTCTTCCTCGGCCCGCCCTTCTACTTCCCCGGCCGCGCCCACCTCAAGGGCGTGATCGACCAGCCGGTACCGGGCCCGCTCTTCGACCAGCTCGCCGAGGTGGCCCGCACCAAGGGCTGCTACCTGCTCTGCGGCACCGTCGTGGAGCGGGAGGGCGACCGGTACTACAACACCTCCGTCCTGCTGGACGACCAGGGCCGGATCGCCGCCAAGGCCCGCAAGACCCACCGGTTCGCCGCCGAGATGGTCACCGTCTCGCCCAGCGACGAACTGGTCATCGTGGACACGCCGTTCGGCCGCCTGGGGATCTGCGTCTGCTCCGACTTCTGGATCCCCGAGGTGCCGCGGACGCTGGCGATGCGCGGCGCCGAGATCATCGCGGTGCCGGGGGCGGCGCTGCGCGGCAACATCCAGATCACCCGGCCGTGCATCCAGGCCAACTCCTCCTTCAACGTCTGCTACACCCTGCTGGCCAGCGCGGTCGGCGAGGTGACCGGCGAGCGCGCCGGACGGACCGTCACCATCTCGGTGGCCGGCCACAGCACCGTCGCCTCGCCCGAGCACCTGGTCGGCTCGCTGGACGAGGAGGAGGGCGTGCTGATCGCCGAGCTCGACCTGGACCGGGTGCGCGAACTGCGGGAGGTCGACCTGTCGTTCCGCAAGAGCCTCTACTTCTGCCTGCACGGCCGTCGGCCCGAGCTGTACCAGGACCTGCTGAAGCCGTACGCCGGCCACCAGGACCTGGAGACCCTCATCACGGACTACCTCACCGCCCGACGGAGCTGATTCGCCATGGCACCCAGCCTGCTGTACCCCGCCGCCGACCACCTGCCCACCGGTGCCGACCGCGAGCCCGCCCTGAAGGAGGTCCTCGACTGGGCCGACCGGGCGGCCGCCACCAACACCGCCGACGCACTGCTCGCCTTCTTCGGCCAGCCGCTGGACCCGCGCACCCTGCGGCTGACCGGCCTGCACCACGTCGCCGTCTACCTGGGCGACTACCGCACCGAGGAGGAGTACGAGGCCTGGCTGGAGACCGTCCGGTCCCACCCGGGACTCGGCCGGGTGTCCGCCGGCCCCTCGCACATCGCGCCCCGGGTGCACGGCACCCCCGGGCACTGGATCAACCTGACCACCGAACGCGGCACCGAGGTCGAGTTCTTCACCTGCCGCGCCTACGGGGCGTGGGCCGACGAGCCGCCGGAGCGCAAGCGGGCGCTGATGTCCCACCTCGGACTCAGCGTCGACACCCCGGACCACGTCCGCCGGGTGCTGGACTACCTGGCCGGCTTCGACAGCGTCGAGGTGCTGGCCTACGCCCCCGAGGACGAACTCGGCCACACCTACGGACACCTGCTGCGCACCGACACCGACCGGGTGCTGGAGCTGGTGCACGCCGGACGGAGCCAGGCATGAGTGGGTTCCCGGTACCGGCCCGGCTGCCGGAGAACGTGCCCGGGCGGTTCTACGTCAACGCGGAGTGCACCGACTGCGACACCTGCCGCTGCATCGCCCCGGACTCCTTCGTCCGCAACGACAAGGCCGGCTACACCTTCGTCGCCCGCCAGCCGGCCGACGAGGACGAGGAGGAGCTGGTGTACGAGGCGATGGACTGCTGCCCGGCCGACGCCATCTGCGAGGACGAGTGAGCCCCCGTCCGCCGGGGCCGAGGATCCTCGGCCTCGGCGGCTCGCTGCGCCCCGGCTCGACCAGCCAGCTGCTGCTGCGCCGCGCCCTCGCCGTCCTGGACGCCGACGGCTGCCGGACCTCCCTGCTGGACCTGCGCGAGCTGGACCTGCCGTTCTGCAACGGCGACAAGCAGGACCCGTGGCCGAGCCGCCCGGACGTCAAGCTGCTGCGCGAGGAGTTCCGCGCCGCCGACGGCGTCATCCTGGCCGGGCCGGAGTACCACGGGACCATCGGCGGGGCCCTGAAGAACGCCCTGGACCTGCTGGACTTCGAGCACGTCGAGGGGAAGGTCTTCGGGGCGATCTGCGCGCTCGGCGGGCGCAACAACTCCAACGCGCTCAACCACCTGCGCCTGGTGGCCCGCTGGTACCGGGCCTGGATGGTGCCCGAGCAGGTCGCCGTCCCGCAGGCCCGCGGCGCGCTGCCGGGCGGCGAGCCGGCCGATCCCGAGCTCGGGGCGCGGGTGGACGAGCTGGCCCGCAGCGTGGCCCGGGCGGCGGCGCTGCTGCGGCCCGGGGCGGGCGGTCCGGCCGCCGTCGGGTCGGTCCGGCCGGGACCGGCCGTCCCGGAAGAAGTTCCGAACGTGTCCAGGACAGTCAAACGCGGGAGCTGACCCGTTGGTAGCGTCACCCCTGTGAATAAGACGCACACATTGGGTGCGCATTTCCAGGGGGCCGGAGAATGGTTCCCGGTGCACCCCAGACCACTTCTCGTGATCAGTCTCCGCCATCCGTCCAACGGAACTCCGCGGGAGGCGACCTGGCTTCGCCTCACCGCCTTTCTGTTCAATCGCGGGATTTCCGACGACCGCACCGTCGGTATCGAAGTCCTGTACGACGATCCGGAGTCCACGGCGCCCGACCGGCGGCGTTTCGACGCCTGCCTGTCGGTGCCCCGGGACCGGGTCGCCGGGCTGTCCCTGCTCGATCCCCGCCGGGACAGCCTGGGCATCCGCGTGCTGCCCGTCCTGAGCGAACGGCTGATGCTCTGGCGGGGGGGGGGGGGGGGGGCCGGGCCCGCCCCCCCCCCCCCCCCCCCCCCCCCCCCCCCCCCCCCCCCCCCCCCCCCGCCCCCGCGCCCCCCCCCCCC
>NZ_JBHWUI010000186.1:4056-15276 GCF_042737525.1 Kitasatospora sp. NPDC059973
CGGGCCCCGGGGCCGGGGGCGGGGGGCTGCCCCTGCTCCCCCCCCGCGGGTACCGCGTGGCCCGCGGGGTGCGGCCGGTCCTGCGCCACGGGGTGTTGCTGGGGGGGGGGGTTCGGCCCCCGCCCCACCCCCCCGTCCGCCACCGGCACGTCACACCGGCCGCCGACCTCCCGCTGCGGGCCAACTGGCCGCGCTACGAGGTCTACCGGGGCTCGCCCGTGCTCACGCCCGGGCACCCCGAGGTGATCGGCTGGTACGCCACCGCGGCCTCCTCGGCCGGCGCCGTGGGCGGCAGCCACCTCCCCCCGCGCACGCCCGCCACCGGCGTGCCCCGCCGGCCGTACGGTGCGGTCCGGCGCGCCTCCGGAAGGGGTCAACGACCATGACCACGACGACCACGATGAACTGGGACCGGGCCTACAAGGCCGGTGATCACCACCAGTACTGGGAGCTCAGCGCCCCCTCCCCCGACCTGGTCGGCTTCCTCGCCGCCACCCCGCCCGCGCCCGGCGCCCGGGCCCTGGACCTCGGCTGCGGCACCGGCTGGGACACCGTCGCGCTGGCCCGGGCCGGGTACCGCGCGACCGGCGTCGACATCAGCGGCGAGGCCGTCGGCATGGCCGTCGCGCGCGCCGCCGAACTGGGCCTGGAGATCGAGCTGTCGGTCGGCGACGTCCGCGGACTCGACCTGCCGGACGAGGAGTTCGACCTGCTGGTCGACCGCGGCTGCTTCCACCACCTCGGCCCGGACGACCGCGACCGCTACGCGGCCGAGGTGGCCCGGCTGCTGGCCCCCGGCGGCCTGCTCTACCTGCGCGGGAGCCGGCAGGAGATGTTCCCCTTCAAGCCGGTGGACGCCGCCTCGCTCGCCCGGCACTTCCCCTCGGACCGGTTCAGCACCGGCCCGTTGATGCCCTTCCAGCTCCACACCGACGTCCTCCAGCTGGACGCCAACGCGGTGGTCCTGCGCCGCGCCGACTGACTCCGGGGCGGCCCCCGCCGCCCGCCGGCGCGCCCGTGCGGCGCGACCGCCACCCTCGCGGCGCACCGCCGCGACCACCCCTCGCGATCCGTTTCGCGCCGGCCTGACCGAGACCGGCGGACATTCCGTGCTTCCCCGTTTCCGGAGCCCGATGCCCGCTTCGTCCGACGGCTTCCGGCGCTCCAAGAAATGAGCCACCTATGCCCACCCCGCAAAGCCGGGACAAAAGTCCCTGGCTCATCCTCGGCGTGCTCAGTATGGGCTTCTTCATGACGCTGCTCGATATGACGATCGTCAATATCGCGCTGCCCCATGTGATGACCGGAGTACACGCCTCGCTGGACGAGGGCCTGTGGGTGTTCAGCGCCTACATCCTCGGCTACGCCACCCTGCTCATCGTCGCCGGCCGGCTCGGCGACCTGTTCGGGCCCCGACGGGTCTACCTGTACGGCCTGGCGGTGTTCGTGGTCGCCTCCTGCGTGTGCGGGGTCGCCCCCAACGCGGGCGTGCTGATCGCGGCCCGGGCCGTCCAGGGCATCGGCGGGGCCATGCTCGCCCCGCAGATCCTGCCGATCGTCACCATGGTCTTCCCGCCCTCCAAGTGGGGCGCGGCGTTCGGGTTCACCGGCGCGCTCTCCGGGCTCGCGGTGCTCACCGGGCCGACCCTGGGCGGGGTCATCGTCAGCTACCTGGACTGGCGGTGGATCTTCTACCTCAACCTGCCGATCGGCATCGCCACCGCCTACCTGGTGCTGCGGCACGTCCACGACTACCGGCCGGGCAAACGCCAGCCGCTCGCCGTGCTGCCCACCGCCCTGCTCGTCCTCGGCCTCACCGCGCTGGCCTTCGGCCTGATCGAGGGCGAACGCCTGGAGTGGAACGCCACCGCCTGGGCGGCGATCGCGGCGGGGCTCCTGGTCCTGACGTACTTCGTCCTGGACCAGCGCAGGCACCAGCGGTCCGGCCCGCTGCTCCCCTTCGACCTGCTGCGACTGCGCAACTTCGCCTCCGCCAACATCATCGCGGCGATCATGGGCTTCTCGATGCTCGGCGCCTTCCTGCCGATCTCGCTCTACCTCCAGACCGTGCTCGGGATGTCCCCGCTGCGGGCCGGCTTCACCATCGCCGCGATGCCGCTCACCTCGGCGCTGGTCGCCGGGGTCGGCGGCAAGCTCTCCGACCGCGGCTCGGGCAAGGCCGTCATCCTGACCGGGCTGGCCTGCTTCACCGCCGGGCTGGGCTCGTTCATCCTGGTCACCGGGACGGACACCAGCACGCTCCAGCTGATCGGCCCGTTCGTGCTGGCCGGCCTCGGCATGGGCCTGGTGTTCTCGCCGCTGTTCAGCGTCGGCATGCGCCAGGTCCCGCCGCCGCAGGCCGGGGTGGCCTCCGGACTGGTCAACACCGCCCAAGAGATCGGCGGCCTGCTGGCCAGCGCGGCGATCGGCGCGATCCTGTCGCTGCGGCTCTCCAGCGGCCTGCGCGGCTGGGTGAACGAGCAGGCGCTCGCACTGCCGCCGGAGGCCCGGGAGGGCTTCAAACGGGCGTTCGCCCCGCTCACCGACGGCGCCCTGAAGATCGGCAGCGGCGGTCCGCCGCCCGCCCTGGCCGGGGCCGACCCGGCGCAGGCGGCCAAGGTCCAGGGCGCCTTCGCCGAGGCCTTCACCAGCGCCATGCACAGCGGACTGCTCCTGCCGGTGGGCCTGCTGGCCGTCGGCTGGGTGGCCGCCCTGCTCCTCATCCGGGACGTCCCGGCACCGGCCTTCGGAGCTCCACGACCGCCCGCCGCCAGGGCCACGGGCAGCGCCCCGGCGGCGGCCGAGAAGGCCTGAGGCCACCGGACCGGTGGCCCCGCGCCACCGACCGACGTCCCCCGTCCACCATCCACCCACCACCTACCGACCCGAACCGCATCCGACCGGTCCGCACCGGCGGAACGAACAGAACCGAGGAGTCATCCGATGTCCCAGTCCCCCGTGGTGCTGTCCACGCACATGATGGCGACGTACATGGTCAAGCCCGGCTGCGCCGAGCAGGCCCGTGACATCATCGCCCGGCACTGGCCCACCCTGAAGGCGCACGGCCTGGTCACCGACGAGCCCGCCACCGTCTACCACAGCGAGAGCGAGCACGGTCCGGTCTTCTTCGAGATCGTCACCTGGGTCGACGAGAACGCGGTCAGCCGCGCCTTCAACACCCCGGACGTCAACGCGATCTGGCAGGAGATGGCGGCGATCACCGAGGCCCGCGAGGGCCGGCCGCCGGTCGACTACCCGATCGTGCACCGGATGGGCTACTTCCAGGACGAGCCCGACCTCCCCGAGGAGGACGCCTACACCGGGCTCGCCCACTACCTCGTCCGCCCGGACAAGGTCGCCGAGTTCCACGAGCTGATGGCCCGTGACTGGCCGACCCTGCGCGACGAGAAGCTGACCACCGGCGACCGCGCCGTCGTCTACTTCGGCGAGGACGCCACCGGCCCGTTCTTCCTGGAGATCGTCCGCTGGTACGACCAGCAGGGCCCCAGCATCGCGTACCGCAACGACAAGGTCAGCGCGATCTGGCAGGACGTGTTCCGCTACACCGAGGGCCGCAGCGGCCGCCCCGCCTCCGAGTACCTGTGGGCCGGCGAGCTCCGCTACCCGTACCACGACGCCGACTGACGTAACGTCAATCCCTCAGAGAACCATCAGCGTTCGGACGGGCCGGGGCGCCGCCCCCGGCCCGTCCGGCCCCGTCCGACCGGAGCTTCCTCGGTGACCCGCAAGACCCCCCAGACCTTCGACACCCCGCCCGCCCCCGTCCTGGCCGACCGGCTCAGGTCCGAGCTGGAGGACAGCGCCGTGCCCGGCCGGGCCGACGGCGAGAAGGCCTACCTGAAGAGCCGGCTGGAGCACATCGGCGTACCGCTGCCCGCCATGCGCACCGTGGTGCGCAACTTCGTCCGCCGCCACCCCGGGCTCGACCGGGACACCCTGCTGGAGCTCACCGAGGAGCTCTGGGCCCCGCCCGTCCACGAATCGCGCTCCTGCGCCGCGCTGCTCCTGGAGAGCCGCTCCGACCTGCTGGTCCGCGAGGACACCGGCTACCTGGAACAGCTGCTGCGCGAGTGCGAGACCTGGGCGCACGTCGACCTGATCGCCCCCAAGGGCGCCGGCGCCCTGCTGCTGCGGCTGCCGGAGACCGCCGAGGACTTCCTGCGCTGGAGCCGGGACGACCACCAGTGGGTACGGCGCGGCGGCATCCTGTCCTACCTGCTGGCCCTGCGCGACCGGGGCGAGTTCCCGCACTACTTCGCCGCCTTCGGCGAACTCGCCGACCCGCTGCTGACCGACTCCCGGTTCTTCGTGCGCAAGGCGCTGGGCTGGGCCCTGCGCGAGGGCGCCAAGCACCACCCCGAGGAGATCGCCGACTGGCTGCGCGCCCGCCTGCCCCGGGTCTCCGGGCTCACCCTGCGCGAGGCGATCCGGCCGATCGACGACGACACCTGCCGGAGCCTCCTGCAGGAGCACGCCGAACTCGGCGGGCGCCGACCGCGCGGCTGACCGCCCGCGCCGCGCCCGGCCGCCACCGCAAACCGCCCGGAGGCCCCCATGACCACGCACAGTCCCGCCGACCGGCACCGCCAGCCGCTCCCGGTCGTCCAGGTGCTCGCCGAGGACGGCCGGCACCGGACGATCTGCCGGATGTGCCACGGCGGCTGCGGCGCCGTCGTGACCGTCGACCAGGGGCGGCTGACCGCCATCGAGGGCGACCCGGAGAACCCGAACAACCACGGGTTCCTCTGCGCCAAGGGCCGTGCCTCGCTGGAGCACCTCAACCACCCCGACCGGCTGACCACGCCGCTGCTGCGCACCGGGCCGCGCGGCAGCGGCGAGTTCCGCCCGATCGGCTGGGACGAGGCGCTGGAGCGGACGGCCGTCGCGCTCGACCGGGCCCGGATCGAGCACGGCCCGGAGGCGGTGGTGCTGGCCCAGGGCACCGACCGCAACTACCAGGAGTGGCTCTTCCGGTTCGCCAACAGCTTCGGCACGCCCAATGTGCTCGGCCCGGCGCACGTCTGCTTCTACCCGAGGGTGATGGCCGGCATCCTCACCGCGGGCGGCTTCACCTTCTGCGACTACGAGGGCCGGCCCGACCTGGTCCTGGTCTGGGGCTCCAACAAGGCGCTCACCCACGGCGACGGGGTGATCGGCACCCGGCTGCTCGCCTCCGTCCGGGACGGCTCCCGGATGATCGTGATCGACCCCCGGCGGACCTCGCTGGCCGCCCGCGCCGAGCAGTTCCTCCAGGTCCGCCCGGGCGGTGACGCGGCGCTGGCGCTGGCGATGATCCACACCGTGATCGAGGCGGACGCCTACGACCACGCCTTCGTCGAGAAGTACACCGTCGGCTTCGAGGACCTCGCCGCCCACGTCGCCGACTGGACGCCGGAGTCGGTCGCCGAGCGGACCGGCGTGCCGGCCGACCTGATCAGATCGGCCGCCCTCGCCTACGCGGCCGCGCCGAGCGCCGCGATCGAACTCGGCACCGGGCCCCAGCAGCACCGCGACTCCTTCCACACCTGCCGGGCGGTCCTGCTGCTCTCGGCGATCTGCGGCAACCTGGACCGGCCCGGCGGCGACGTCCTGTGGGACCCGCCCGGCATCGACGGCCGCCGGTCCTTCCCGCGCGCCGAGCTGCTGGCGCCCGAGCAGGCCGCCAAGCGCCTCGGCGGCGACCGGCACCGCATCCTGGCGATGTCCGGCTGGGCCCACCCCGGCTCCGTCTGGGACGCCGTGCTCGAACCCGGCGCCCCGCACCCGGTGACCACCATGCTGGTGCACGGCAGCAACCTGCTGCTCAACTACGCCGACTCGGACCGCGTCCGGCGGGCCCTGGAGCGGCTGGACTTCCTCGCCGTCGCCGACCTGCGGCTCACCCCGACCGCCGCCATGGCCGACGTCGTCCTCCCGGTCGGCGGCTGGCTGGAGCGGGACCAGATCGTCGAGCACGCCCACTACGTCGCGGCCCGCCGGGCCTTCGCCAAGGTCGGCGACACCCGCTCCGACGAGTGGATCCTCACCGAACTCGCCCACCGGCTGGGCCTGTCCGCCGACTTCTGGCCGGACGCCGCGGACTCCCTGGACACCCGGCTGCAGCCGATCGGCATGGACTGGCGGCAGCTGGCCGAACTCCACTACCGGGCGACCCCGCTGGAGTACCACAAGTACCGCAGCCGCGGCTTCGGCACCCGCAGCGGCAAGGTCGGGCTGCGCTGCGACGCCCTGCGCGCCTTCGGCTACCCGCCGCTGCCCACCCCCGGTCCGCCGGTCGGCGGGCCGGAGGACGGCCCCTACCTGCTCACCTCGGCGCACTCGGCGTTCTACTTCAACTCCGAGTTCCGCGACCTGCCCTCGCTGCGCTCCAAGGAGCCCGAGCCCCGGCTGGAGATGCACCCCGAGGCCGCCGCCCGCGAGGGCCTCGCCGACGGCGAGTGGGCGGAACTCGCCACCCGCACCGGCCGCATCCGGCTGCGCGTCCTGCTCACCGACCGGATCGCCCCCGAGGTGGTGATGGCCCCCGCCGCCTGGTGGTACCCGGAGCGCGGCGCCGACGGCGGCTGGCGGGAGGCCAACGTCAACCTGCTGACCACCAACGAGGACGAGAACGCCGAGATGGGCTCCTCCACCTTCCGCGGCCTGCGCTGCACCGTCACCCGCGCGGCGGACCAGTCCCTGGCCCCGGGCGGACCGACCGCCGCCGCGGCGGGTCCGCGGGCCCCGGGGCGGTGAGCCCGGCCGTCCCCCGGGCCGGTGGCGGGCGCCGACCGGTCAGCCGGCCCTCGTGCTGCGGAACGCCTCCCGGTAGCTGTTGGGCGGGACGCCGACGATCCGCTTGAACTGGCGCCGCAGCGTGGTGGCCGTCCCCATCCCGGTGGCGACGGCCACCGCCTCGACGCTCTCGTCGGTGGCCTCCAGCAACTCCTGGGCCCGGCGGACCCGCTGGTTCAGCAGCCACTGGAGCGGTGTCTGCCCGAGCACCGACCGGAACTGCCGGCCGAGGTTGCGCGGGCTGGTGTTCGCCCGCCGCGCCAGGTCGGTCACGGTCAGCGGCCGGTCCAGCCGCTGCTGCGCCCAGGCGAGCACCTGGGTCAGCGGGTGGTCGCCCGTCGCCTGCACCGGCGTGGCCACGAACTGGGCCTGACCGCCCGTGCGGTGCGGCGGCATGACCAGGCGACGGGCGACCGAGTTGGCGATCCCGGCGCCGTGGTCGAGGTGGATCAGGTGCAGGCAGAGGTCCACGGCCGCCGCCTTGCCCGCGGAGGTGAGCACGCTGCCGTTGTCCGTGTAGAGCACGTCCGGGTCGACCACGGCCAGCGGGTGGCGGGCGCTCAGCTCCGCGGTGTGGGCCCAGTGGGTGGTGGCCCGCCGGCCGTCCAGCAGGCCCGCCGCGCCGAGCACGAACGCGCCGGTGCAGAGCGAGGCCACCCGGGCGCCGGCCCGGTGCGCGGCGCGCACCGCCTCGACCAGCTCCGGGGGCGGCGGCTCGTCGACGTCGGCCCAGGCGGGCACGATCACCGTGTCGGCGTCCACCAGGCGGTCCAGCCCGTGGTCCGGCTCGACGACGAACGGGCCGACCCGTACCGGCCCGGGCCCGCAGAGCACCACGTCGTACCAGCCGTCCACGGCCTCGCGCGGAGGATTGCCGAAGATCTCGTAGGCCACCCCCAGTTCGAAGTGCAGCAGGTTTCCGGCGGTCGGCAGCGCGACAGTGGGCATGTCCGAAAGTGTACGGGTGTTGTCGTTCCGGACCATCACACCCGGGCCCCGCCGGCGACCAGACTGAGGGTCGACAGGACGACGAGAACGGGGAACAGCGATGGGTACGACGGCTGCGGTGGTGGTCTACGGCGCGACGGGGCACACCGGTCGCTTCATGGTGGCCGAGTTGCGACGGCGTGGCTTCGCCCCCGTCCTCTCCGGCCGCAACGCGGCCCAGTTGGAGGCGCTGGCGGCCGAGTGGCCCGGTACCGAGGTCCGGCAGGCCACCGTGGACGACCCGGCCTCGCTGGACCGCGCCCTCGCCGGGGCGGCGGCGGTCGTCAACTGCGCCGGACCGTTCGCGGTGACCGGCGGCCCGGTCGTCGAGGCCGCGATCCGCGCGGGGATCCCCTACGTCGACGTCGCGGCGGAGATCGAGGCGAACGCCGCGACCTTCGCCGACCACGCGGACGCCGCCCGGGAGGCCGGCACCCCGGTCGTCCCGGCGATGGCCTTCTACGGCGGCCTGGGCGACCTGCTGGTCACCGCCGCGATGGGCGAGTGGACCTCGGCGGACCTCGTGCACGTCGCGTACGGGCTGGACAGCTGGCACCCCACGCCGGGCACCCGGGAGGCCGGCCGGGTGTCCCACGAGCGCCGCGCGGGCCGCCGGGTGAGGTTCGCGGACGGCGCGCTGCGGTACCACGACGACGCGCCGTCCGAGCAGCAGTGGACCTTCCCCGCGCCGCTGGGTGCCCGCGCGGTGCTCGGGGAGTTCACCATGGCCGACGTCGTCACGGTACCCAGCCACCTGGCCGTGCCGGAGGTCCGCACCTACATGACCGTCGAGGCCGCGGGCGACCTCGCCGGCCCGGACACCCCGGCCCCGGAGGCGGTCGACGACCTGGGCCGGTCGGACCAGAGCTTCGTCGTCGACGTCCTGATCGAGTCCGGCGGGGTCGGGCGCCGGGCCACCGCCCGCGGCCGGGACATCTACGCGATCACCGCCCCGCTGGCGGTGGAGGCCGTCGAGCGCCTGCTGACCGGCCGGAGCCGCACCACCGGGGTCGCCTCGGCCGGCGCGATGTTCGACGCGGCGGACTTCCTGCGGGCGCTGGGCCCGCACCTCTCGGTCGAACTCCCGCACTGACGCCGCTCGCCCGCCACCCGCTACCCGCTACGCCTCACCGGCGCGCAGCGGGTAGCGGGGGACGGAGCGGCGGTGGGCGATCCGCCAGCCGTCCCCGGTGCGGACGTAGACGTCGAACCAGTCCCCGTTGTGGACCGTCCCGTCGAACTGGATCGCCAGGTAGCGGCTGTGGCCCCGGACGGTGCCGTCCGGCTCGACGGTGAGCACGCTGTCCAGGGTGTGCTGGTCGGGGGACCGGCTGCCGAGGTCGCGGCTGAACACCCCGATCTTCTCCAGTCCGCTGAACACCGCTCCGGTGCGGGCGAGTTCGAGCACTCCGTCGGCGGTGAAGACCTCACCCAGCGCCCTGGTGTCGGCATTGTCGAAGGCGTGCGGGAAGCGGGCGAGCAGCTGGCGGATCTGCTCGGCGTCGGTCGGGGACAGGTCGGCGGCCATGCGGTCTCCTCGGCAGGGAAGTCGGGGCGGGGGTCCGGCGCCCGGACCTCGACCGCACCGGTGACCTGACGTCGCGTCAGCGGAGTGCACCCCGGTGACGGGACTGCCGGCCGGGGCCCGCGGCCGACGTTCTCCGCCGCCCGATTCTAGGAACGCCGGGACGATCTCTCAACGGCCGGACCGGGGATTCGGCGGCCTCGGGGCATTCCGAAAACCGCACGCCACAGGAGCGAAACACGGCCGCCACATTGACCCGTGGAACGCCACTGCGACCCGCCTGCCGGCCGACCCGCCCGGCGCCGGGCGCACCGGCCTCAGCAGGCGCAGGAGATCCCGGAGCGCGGGGCGGTCAGGTCGTCCACCGGCCGCTGCTCGCTGCCGTGGTCGGTGTCGTAGGCGAAGCCCTCGCGGACCCAGTACTCGAAGCCGCCGAGCATCTCCTTGACCGGGTGGCCGAGCCGGGCGAACGCGAGGGCCGCCCGGGTGGCGCCGTTGCAGCCCGGACCCCAGCAGTAGGTGACGACCGTGGCCGAGGGGTCGATCAGCAGCGGCGCGAGTTCGGCGATCCGGGCGGTGGGGATGTGCACCGCGCCGGGGATCCGGCCCTGTGCCCAGGCCGCCTCGCTACGGGAGTCGACCACCACCACACCGGGCACGCCGGCGGTCAGGTCGGCGTGCACGTCCGAGACGTCGGCCTCGAAGGAGAGCCGGCCGAGGAAGTGGGCGGCGGCGACGGCCGGGTCGGCGGCGGGGACGGTGAGAACGGCGCTGGCGGTCATCGGGGTGCTCCTCGCACTCGTACCGGGGCCCGCCCTGTTCGGCGGTGGTCCGATCCTCGCCCGGCGGGGCCGGCGCCCACGAGCGGCGTGATCGCCCACCTTCGTCAAGATACCGCCAGCCCGTGGGCGCCCAGCCGGATGCGCAGCCCGCGCAGTTCGTGGCGGGCGAGGGCGGGCAGCGCGGTCGCCTCGTCCAGGACCGGGGCGAGCAGTTCCACGGCGGTCCGCAGGTCATGGGCACACAGGTGGCAGTCGGCCATCCGGATGGTGAACAGCAGCCGGGTGGCGGGCAGTTGGTCCGGGGCCAGCAGCCGCAGCGCGGTGTCGGCGGCGTCCACGGCGCGCAGCGCCAGCCGGCGGTCCCCGACGGCGGCGGAGGCGTCGCGCAGCGCGGCGGCGGCGGCCGACTCGACCCGCAGCCGCATCGAGGCGATGGAGAGCCAGGGCGCGTCGGTCTCGTCGTGCTCGCCGATGTGGTCGAGGTGCAGCCGGGCGCGGCCGATGTGCCGGACGGTCGCGCGGACGTCCCCCGCCAGGGCGTGCGCCCGGGCCTGGCCGATCTGGGACATCGCGCCGGCCCAGTGCCGGCCGGGCGCGGCCCGGGCGATCTCGCGGGCGTAGCCGAGCGCGGCGGCC
Source organism: Kitasatospora sp. NPDC059973 (assembly GCF_042737525.1). Taxonomy (NCBI): domain Bacteria; kingdom Bacillati; phylum Actinomycetota; class Actinomycetes; order Kitasatosporales; family Streptomycetaceae; genus Kitasatospora; species Kitasatospora sp. NPDC059973. The sequence goes on from NZ_JBHWUI010000186.1 coordinate 14,782, forward strand.
GGGTCGCCGTCGAGCCGGGCGAGGGTGCTCATGTCGCTCAGCGCGGCGACCTGGGTGGCCGGGTCGTCGGCCAGTTCGGACCAGGTGAGCGCGCGGTCGAAGCAGGCCATCGCGGTGGCGTTGCGGCCGTGCTGCATCCGCAGCCCGCCGGCCGCGTGCGCGTACTCGGCGGCGAGCCGGGCGAGCGCCTGGCGGGCCCGGGCGTCGGTGGTGCCGCCGAGCCGGCGCAGGATCGCCCGCAGGGTCTCCTCGACGGCGGCGGTGCCGGGCCCGGCGGGTGCCTCGCCGGCCCGCAGGTGGGCGGCGAGCAGGCCGGTGAGGGCGTGCGCGGTGTCGGCGTCCAGCGGCGGCGCGGTGTCCGGGTCGGCGGCGCAGAACGCGGCGTGCAGGGCGGCGAGTTCGGCGGCCTCGGGGACGGCGCAGCCGGCCGCGCCGTGCAGCGGGCAGAGCAGCCCGTAGTCGGGGAGCCGGCGGGGCGGGCCGCCGGCCGCGAGC
>NZ_JBHWUI010000187.1:0-15263 GCF_042737525.1 Kitasatospora sp. NPDC059973
TTCTGGGGTGGACCGCTGTGCACCACCGCTCTCGCCCGCCCACGGCGCTCGGCGCCGGCGGGGCCGCCGTTCTGAGCCTCGCCCCCGCCGCCCCGGCCGCGCCGCCGGCCGCACGGCGCCTGCGCCCCCGGACCGTGGTCGTCGCGGCCACCGCCTGGCTGCTGGCCGCCGTCTTCCTGCTGCCCTACGCGCAGATGGTGATCACCGCGCTGCGCCCCGCCGACGAGCTGCGCGACAACACCTACCTCCCGGAGCACTTCGCCTGGTCCAACTTCGTCGACGTCTGGCGGGAGTCCAACCTCGGCTCGAACCTGCGCGTCACCCTGCTGGTGGCCGGCGGGTCCACCGTACTGGTCCTGCTGGTGGCGCTGCCCGCCGCGTACTACACGGCCCGGATGACCTTCCGCGGACGCAAGCTCTTCCTGCTGCTCGTGCTGGTCACCCAGATGTTCCAGCCGACGTCGCTCCTGGTGGGCCTCTACCGCGAGTTCTACCAGCTGGACATGCTCAACTCGGTCTGGACGCTGATCCTCTGCAACGCCGCCTTCAACCTGGCGTTCGCGATCTGGATCCTCAGCGCCTACATCGGCTCCATCCCGGTGGCGCTGGAGGAGGCGGCCATGATCGACGGTCTGAGCCGGTTCAAGGCGCTCCTGCGCGTCACGCTCCCGCTCGCGCTGCCCGGGGTCGTCACCGCCGTGATCTTCACCTTCATCGCGGCCTGGAACGAGTTCGTGATGGGCCTGACCCTGTCCACCGTGCCCGACAGCCAGCCGCTCACCGTCGGCATCAACAGCTTCGTCGGCAACTACACCGTGCAGTGGAACTTCCTGTTCGCCGGGTCGATCGTCGCCATCCTCCCGGTCGTGGTGCTCTTCGCCTTCATCGAGCGCCAGGTCGTCTCCGGACTGACCGCCGGATCCGTGAAGTAGCCCGCCGGCCCGCACCCGCCGACCGTCGAGGACCGGCGGTCGGCAGGCCGCTGTGCCCCCCCCCCCCCCGAGCACCAGGGAGCCCACCGTGCCCGAGAGCAGTACGAGAGCCCGTCACCCCGTCGCATCGGAGGCGCGCGATGGCTGAGCACGCCCGGCCCGACGAGTGCGTCATCGCCCTGGACGTGGGCGGCACCGGGATGAAGGGGGCGCTGGTCGACCGGCGGTCGGGCGTCCTGCTCACCGAGCGGCGCCGCACGCCCCGGGCGGCCGGGCCCGAGGCCGTCGTCGACGCCGTCACGGCGGCCCTGCGGTCCCTCGCCGGCCAGGCCGCGGACCTCGGCCTCACCGTCCGCCAGGCCGGGGTGGTCGTCCCCGGCATCGTCGACGCCGAGCGGGCCGTGGCCGTCTACGCCGCCAACCTCGGCTGGCGCGACCTGCCGCTGGCCGCCCTGCTCGAAGAACGCACCGGACTGCCGGTCACGCTGGGCCACGACGTACGGGCCGGCGGCCTGGCGGAGGTCCGGCTGGGCGCCGCGCGGGGCGCCCGGGACGCGCTGTTCGTCGCGATCGGCACCGGCATCTCGGCCGCGATCGTCCACGACGGCCGGCTGCTGACCGCCGGCGGCTACGCGGGCGAGCTCGGCCACCTCGTCGTCGAACCGGACGGCCGGCCGTGCCCCTGCGGCGCCCGGGGCTGCCTGGAGACCATCGCCTCCGCGGCGGGCATCGCCGCGGCCTACAGCGCCCGCACCGGCCGGCCCGTCCACGGCGCCGCCGAGGTCGCCGCCCTGCTCGCCGAGGGCGACGAGGCCGCCCTGGCCGTCTGGCAGCGCGCCGTCCACGGGCTGGCGACCGCGCTCACCACCGCCGTGACGCTGCTCGCCCCCGAGGTCGTCGTCCTCGGCGGCGGGCTCGCCGAGTCGGCCGGCCTGCTGCTGGACCCGCTGCGGGCCGGCCTCGACCGGAGACTGACGTTCCACCGGCGCCCCCGCCTGGTGGCCGCCGCGCTGGGCGACGAGGCGGGCTGCCTCGGCGCCGGGCTGCACGCCTGGGACACGGTGGACCGGGTGGGAACAGCGCTGGGCGCTCCCGGCCGTCACTGACCGGGCCGCCGTACCGGCACCCCTCCGGCGCCCGTCGGCCCCCGCCGGCCCCCCGCCCCGCCCCCGCCCGCACCGCTTGTCCGGCAGGACCCGGCGCGGCCCCGCGGGGTCCGCGGGCGCGCGCCCGGATCTCAGGTGAATCTGCGATCAATACTGTCGCAAACTCTCACTCTTGACTCATGGGCGATCACACCCTCCGAGGCGGCGAACGGCGTCGTTCGGCGATCGCTCCCCGCTCCACGCCCGGGTGATCGCCCCAGCTCACGCGCCACTCAACGGGGTTGATCCGTCGGAGGGGCGGTCGAGGGCGGATCGCGAGGGAACTTCTGCATGCGCACTTCAAAGTCGGCATCGGGCCGCACCACCCTGGTATCACATGCTTGAAGATGCTTAAATGTGCATCATCTAGCTCAGCTTTCATCAGATGATCTTGAAAGGGGTCAGCAATGACGCACGTAGAGGCAGAGATCGCCGACCAGCCGCAGTGCTGGGCGCGCGCGGCGGCCCTGGCCGCGGCCGGCCACCCCGCCCTGCCCGGAGCAGGCGAGCGGGTCGCCGTCGTCGGGTGCGGGACGTCGTACTTCATGGGCCAGGCGTACGCCGCCCTGCGCGAGTCGGGCGGCCAGGGCGTGACCGACGCGTTCGCCGCGTCCGAGTTCCCGACCGGCCGCTCCTACGACCGCGTGATCGCACTCACCCGCTCCGGCACCACGACCGAGGTACTGGAACTGCTCGACGGCCTGCGCGGAAAGGTCCGGACCAGTGCGATCACGGCGGATCCGAACACGCCCGTCATGTCGGCCGCGGACGACGTCGTCGTCCTGGACTTCGCCGACGAGCGGTCCGTCGTGCAGACGCGCTTCGCCACCACCGCGCTGACGTTCCTGCGCGCGCACCTGGGCCTGCACACCGAGGCGGTGGAGGAGGACGCCCGCCGCGCCCTGGCGGAGCCCCTGCCGGCCGGCCTGGTCGAGTGCGGCCAGTTCACCTTCCTGGGGCGCGGCTGGACGGTCGGCCTGGCCAACGAGGCCGCGCTGAAGATGCGCGAGGCGGCCCTCGCCTGGACCGAGTCGTACCCGGCCATGGAGTACCGCCACGGCCCGATCAGCATCGCCGCGCCGTCCACCGCCACCTGGATGCTCGGCGACGCCCCGGTCGGCCTCGCCGAGCAGGTCGACTCGACCGGTGCCCACTGGATCGAGGGCCGGCTCGACCCGCTGGCCGAGCTGGTCCGCGTGCACCGCCTCGCCGTCGCCGTCGCGGCGGCCAGGGGCCTCGACCCCGACCAGCCGCGCAACCTGACGCGCTCCGTGATCCTCGCCGACGCGTGACCCCCACCGTCCAGCTCCCCGCGGCCGGGCGTACCGCAGCGGCAGGGAGGCAGCCGTCGTGATCGTGACCGTCACGCCCAACCCGGCGCTCGACATCACCTACACCCTCGCCGCGCTGCGGCCGCACGAGAGCCACCGCGTGGAGACCGTCCACGAGCAGGCCGGCGGCAAGGGCGTCAACGTGGCCCGGGTGCTGCACGCCCTGGGGCGGCGGACCACGGCGGTCCTGCCGCTCGGCGGGGCCGCGGGCAGCGCCGTCAAGGCCGACCTCGACCGGTCGGGGATCGTCCATCTGACGATCCCGCTCACCGGCGCGGCGACCCGGCGGACGATCGCCGTCGTGCACGACGGGGACGCCACGATGCTCAACGAACCCGGGCCGGAGCTGTCCGCGCTCCAGTGGACCGCGCTCCGCGCGGGGGTGGCGAGCCTGGTGCCGGCCGCCCGGGCCCTGGTGCTGTCCGGCAGCCTGCCCCGGGGCGTCCCGCCCGGCGGCTACGCCGCGTTGGTGCGGCTCGCCCGCGACCGGGGCGTCCCGGTGATCCTCGACGCCGCCGGCCCGGCGCTCACCGAAGCCCTCGACGCCCGGCCGACGATCATCAAACCGAACGCCGCCGAACTGCGGGAGGCCACCGGGACGGACGATCCGCAGACGGCCGCCCGGGCGCTCGTGCGGGCGGGCGCCGGAACGGTCGTCGCCTCCCTCGGGGCGGACGGCCTGCTGGCCGTCGACCCGGCCGGGGCCTGGCGGGCCTTCCTCCCGACGGACGCCGGCATCAGCGGCAACCCCACCGGAGCCGGGGACTCCGTGGTGGCCGCCCTCGCCGTCGGCCTCGCCGAGCACACCCCGCTGCCGGTCGCGCTGACCCGGGCCGTCGCGCTGTCGGCCGCCACCGTCCAGGCCCGCTACGCCGGCATGTTCGACCGCGACGGCTACCGGCGTCTGCTCCCCCAGGTCCAGGTCGTCCCGGCCTGACCACCCACCCTCACCCCGAGAAGGGTCCGCCATGCCTCTCAGCACCACGGGCGAACTGGTCGCCGAAGCCGCCGCCCGGCGCGGCGCCGTCGCCGCGTTCAACGTCATCACCCTGGAACACATCGAGGCCGTCGTCGCCGCCGCCGAGGCCACCGGGGAGCCGGTCATCCTCCAGGTGAGCGAGAACGCCGTGAAGTTCCACGGCGGCCGCCCGCACCCGATAGCCGCGGCCGCCGTCAGCGCCGCGCGCCGCAGCGGCGCCCGGGTGGCACTCCACCTCGACCACGTGAAGAGCGAGGCGCTGCTCCGCGAGGCCGCGGACTGCGGATTCAGCTCCGCCATGTTCGACGCGGCGCACCTGTCCTACGGTGAGAACGTCGCCGTCACCCGCCGGGCCGCCGACTGGGCCCACGCCAACGGCCTCTGGCTGGAGGCCGAACTCGGCGAGGTGGGCGGCAAGGACGGCACCGGGCCGCTGAGCGCCCACGCCCCCGGGGCCCGCACCGATCCCGACGAGGCCCGGCGCTTCGTGGCCGAGACCGGCATCGACGCGCTCGCCGTCGCCGTCGGCAGCTCGCACGCCATGACCACCCGCGACGCGACGATCGACCACACCCTGCTCGCCGCGCTGCACCACGCCCTGGACCTCCCCCTGGTCCTGCACGGCTCCTCCGGCGTCAGCGACCCGGAACTCCAGCGCGCGATCCGGGTCGGCATCAGCAAGGTCAACATCGGCACCGCCCTGAGCATCGCCATGACCGGCGCGATCCGGTCCCACCTGCGCGGCGACCCCAACGGCGTGGACCCGCGGCACTACCTCGCGGCCGGCCGCGAGGCCGTCACCGACACCACCGCCCAGCTCCTGACAACCGTCGGCGCGGCGGACCGGGGCGGCGTCCCGGTCTCCAGCGGCTGACGGGCGGCGGCCGGCCCGGCCCGCCGGTCCCGCGGGCCCCGGGCCGGCGGGACCGCGCGGAATGGCGCACCGGACAGGGCCGCGCCGGCCGGACAGGCCGTCGCGGCCCCTCGGCGTGCTTCCCCGCCCCGGCCTCCTCAGGCGCCCGCGTCCACCCGGCGCTCCGGCGCGCTCGTCGGGTCGAGGAAGATGCCCTCCAGGGTCAGATACGCCCCGCCCTGGGCCGCGTTGGAGAGCCCGAGGGTGGAGGCGGCCACCACGACGCGCTCGGCGGTGGGCCTGATCCGGCGCTCGTCGAGCACCCGCTGCACGGCGTCGACCAGATAGCGGCCGAAGACCGCGAAGTACCCGCCGAGGACGATCCTCGGCGGGTTCAGCACGTCCACCAGGATGCCCAGCCCGAGGGCCAGGTCGTCCGCGATCAGGGCCAGCGCAGCCAGCGTCCGCGGCTCGCCCCGGTCCGCCCGCGCCAGCAGCTCGTCCAGGCGCTGCGCGAGGTCGACCGACCGGTCGTGCACCCGGTCGGTGCGGTCGGCGGCCGCGTCCAGGAAGGCCTGCAGGCCCACTGCGGTCTCCCAGCAGCCCGTCCGGCCGCAGGCGCAGGGGCGCTCCCGGCGGTCGACGTGCATGTGCCCGATCTCGGAGCCGCGCAGCAGCTTGCCGCCGGAGAGGCTGGCGCCGCCGACGCCGATCCCGCCGGTGACGTAGACCAGTTCGCGGACGTCGTCGGCGGCCGCGCGGAGGTACTCGGCCAGTGCCCCGGACTCGGCGTCGTTCGCGAGCAGGACGGGCGGGGCGGCCGGGCCGAGCCGCGCGCGCAGTTCGGCGGCGGCCGGCACGTCGCGCCAGCCGAAGTTGGTGGCCACCAGGACGGTGCCCGACCCGGCGTCGACCTCGCCCTGGGTGACCAGGGTGACGCCCGCCGCGCTCATCCCCCGGGCGCCGATCTCGCGCAGACAGGCGCGGACCATCTCCGCGACCTCGTGCAGCGTCTCCTGCGGGCTCAGCTCCGGCAGGTCGATCCCGCGCCGCCGCTCGTGGACGACGGTGCCGCTCAGATCCACCGCCAGCACAGTGATGTGATCGACGCCCAGCTCGGCGCCGACCCCGCAGACCCAGCGCCCGTCGAGCGTGACCATGCGGTGCGGGCGGCCCACCGCGCCCGCCCGGTCCAGCTCGCCCTCGCGGGCCAGGCCGCGCTGGATCAGCTCGGTGACCAGCACCGAGACGGTGGCCTTCGGCAGCCCGGCGACGGCGGCGATCCGGGTGCGCGACTGCTCGCCGCTCTCCCTCAGCAGGCGCAGCACCAGGCCCAGGTTGTTGCGGCGCATGGACCCCTTGTCGGCGGCGTCGGGGTAGCCCGCCATGATGCCGGCGGCCCCGGTGGTGCCACTGCCCCGTGCTTCCTGCACTGTCTCTCCTGTTCCCGAGGGTGCCGACGGCGCCCATGGTAGTTGTCGCGGCGATCGGAATAACGGCCTTGCCGGCGCTGGACCTTGACAATACCCACCTTAGTTCAGACACTAGCCGAACTAACAAGCCCGAGGGTGCGGCCTTCCCCCCAGGCCCCCTCCACCGCTTGTCCCCTGGAGAGGAATCACACGATGGGCAGAACCTCGACCACCACCCGGGTCCTCGGCACCGCCACCGTGGCGCTGCTGGCCCTGACCGCCACCGCCTGCGGCAGCGGCTCCGAGAGCACGGCCGGCGGCTCGTCCGGCAGCTTCGCCTACTGGTCGATGTGGCGGGCCGACGAGGCCCAGGCCAAGGTGATCAAGGCGGCGATCGACCAGTTCCAGACCGACACCGGCATCAAGGTCGACATCACCTGGGCCGGACGCGACGTCAAGAAGAAGATCGGCCCGGCGATCGCCACCAACCAGGCCCCCGACCTGTGGGACCAGGGCGCCGACGGCGTCTACGGGGCGACCGCCCAGGCCGGCCAGGCACTCGACCTGTCCGACGTCCTCGGCATGGAGGTGCCCGGCGAGGGCAGGAAGGTGTCCGACGTCGTCCCCGCGAAGTACCTGGACGCCCTGCCCAAGGACCCGGACGGCAGGAACCACTACGTGATCCCGTACGAGATCTCCTCGGGCGCCCTCTTCTACAACACGGCCGACCCCGACATCGCCGCCGCCATGCCGAGCCCGCCGGCGAGCTGGGCCGACTTCCTCAAGGTCTGCGACGCGCTCAAGGCCAGGGGCCGGGCCTGTCTGGCCACCGACGGCGAACTCGCCTGGGAGAACGGCCTGATCCTGGACTACCTGCTGTCCGCCGGCGGGGTCGGCTTCAGCGCGCTGAGCTCCGACCCGTCCGGCGCGAGCTGGGACGCCCCGGCCGTGCTCACCGCCGCCCGGCAGACCGAGCAACTGGTGAAGGGCGGCCACCTGATCAGCGGCTACGACGCCACCAAGTTCCCCGCCCAGGAGACCAACTGGGCCGCCGGCAAGGCCGCGTTCTACCCGGACGGCAGCTGGGTCACCGACGAGGTGGCCAAGCAGCTCCCCGCGGACTGGAAGATGGGCGCGATGCTGCCGCCCGGCGCCGTCAACGCGGACTCGATGATGTTCGGCTTCGCGATACCGAAGAAGGCCAAGCACTCCGCCGCGGCCAAGAAGTTCATCGCCTACTTCCTGCAGAAGAAGACCCTCGCCGGGATCTCCACCGAGGCCGGGAACATCACGCCGCGCTCCGACATCCCCGCCCCGGCCGCGCTCACCGACATCCAGAAGGCGCTGGACGCCGCGCCCGTCCGCCTCACCTACGACGGCGTGGCCGGCGACTACCCCACCAAGGTCTTCAACCAGAACTTCCTCGACCTCTGGCACGGCAAGACCTCCGCCGAGCAGTTCGTCGCGAAGATGAAGTCCGACCAGGCCTCCTTCTGGAAGAGCCAGGGCTGAGGCGACGATGGCCACCGCACTCCAGGACCCGCCCGCCGTGCGCGGCGGCGGGCGCGCGCAGCCGGTGAACGCCGGCACCTCACCGCTGGAACGCCAGCACCGGCGCGTCTTCTGGCCGTTCGTCGGCCCCGCGCTGCTCGTCTACGGCGTGCTGTTCCTGGTCCCGATCGGCTACGCCGCCTGGACCAGCCTCTACAAGTGGGACGGCATGGGCGCCAAGCACTGGCGCGGCCTGCGGAACTACCGGATCCTCTTCGAGGACGCGGCGTTCCGGACCTCCCTGGTCAACACGCTGGAGATCCTCTTCGTCGGCGGCGCGATCACCTTCGCGATCAGCCTGGCGCTCACCCTGGTCCTGCGCGAGATGCGGGCCCGGCTGTTCGCCCGCTCGGTGCTCTTCTTCCCGTGCCTGGTGAACGCGATGGTGTTCGGCATCGCGGCCGGCTTCCTGTTCTCCCCCGACGGCCCGGTCAACACCGTGCTGCACTGGCTCGGCACCGCGACCCCGCCCAAGTGGCTCGCCACCGACAACCTCTTCCCGATGATCGTCGCCACCCTGGTCTGGACGGCCACCGGCTACTACACCGCGATCATCATGGCGGCGGTCGACCAGATCCCCGAATACCTCTACGAGGCAGCCGAGTTGGACGGCGCCAGCGCCTTCCGCCGGTTCCGGCACATCACCCTGCCGCTCGCCTGGGACGTGGTTTCGATCTGCGCCGTGCTCTGGACGGTCAGCTCGGTGAAGATCTTCGAACTGATCCTGATGTACGGCGGCAGCAACTCCAGCCAGCCCCCGGTCGACACCTGGAACACCGCGATGTACGTCTACGCCGAGGCGTTCCCGCAGACCTCGGCGCCGCAGCTCGGCATGGCCACCGCCGCCGCCCTGGTCAGCCTGGTGATGGTCGGGGTGATCACGCTGGCGCTGCGCCGGCTGATGCGCCGCGCCGCCGTCGAATACTGACCCCCTCAGAAAGGCAACTCCCGTGCGTACCAAGCACAGAGCCGCGGGGCCTGCGATGCGGATCGCCAGAGGCGTGGTGTGGGTCGTCGTCGCCGTCGACCTGCTGCTCATCCTGTGGGTCTTCCTGACCTCGCTGCGCGGCAGCACCGACATCTTCGCCCACCCCTTCGGCCTGCCCACCGACCCGCGCCCGGACAACTACGGGCGCGCACTGGACGACGGCGGCTTCGGCCGGGCCGCGCTCAACAGCGTGCTCGTCGCCGCGCTCTCCTCGGTGGCGGCCGTCGCCCTGGCCGCACCCGCCGCCTACATGCTGGCGCGGCGCCGCACCCGCACCTCCTCGGCGCTGACCATGACCTTCGCCATGGGACTCGGCGTCCCCGGGCAGGTCCTGGTCGTGCCGCTCTTCATCGGCCTGGCCCAGGTGAACCTGACGGACAGCCTGCTCGGCCTCGGCCTGGTCTACGTGGGCCTGGCGATGCCGTTCACCGTCTACCTGCTGACCGGCTTCTTCAGCGGGGTCCCGGCCGTCCTGGAGGAGGCCGCCACCCTCGACGGGGCCGGGCCGCTGCGGACCTTCCTCCAGGTGATCGTCCCGGTCGCCCGGGGCGGACTCGTCACCGCCTTCCTGCTCCAGGTCATCGGGGCCTGGAACGAGACCCTCTTCGCCCTGGTGCTCAACCACGGCGAGGACAAGATCACGCTGCCGGTCGCGCTGGCGAACTTCGTCGCCACCGAGCAGCTCAACGGAATGGACTGGGGGACCATGTTCGCCGGCGTCTGCCTCATCCTCGCACCGATGCTCGCCCTCTTCTCCTGGCTGGGCACCCGGATCATCCAGGGCATGACGGTGGGGATCGGCAAATGACCTCCACCCTGCGCACCGGCCTGCTGCGGATCGAGGGCGCGGCCGACCCGGCCGCCGGCTGCCTCCCGATCCTGCGCGGACTGCCCGCCCGCACCGCCGACGACGCCGGGGCCACCGACCCCGAGATGCGCCGCAACCTCGGCTACGGCCGCCCGCACACCCTGCTGCCCTACACCCGGCAGGACCGCTACGACCGCTCCCGCACCACGCGTGAACTGCCCACCGTCGTCCTGGAGAACGAGCACCTCACCGCCACCTTCCTGCCCGGCTACGGCGGCCGGCTCTGGTCCCTGGTGCACCGCCCCTCCGGCCGCGAACTGCTGCACCGCAACCCCGTCCTGCAGCCCGCCAACCTCGCCCTGCGGGACGCCTGGATCGCCGGCGGGGTGGAGTGGAACCTCGGCACCACCGGGCACTGGCCGCTCACCTGCGAGCCGCTGCACGCCGTCCGGACCACCACCGCGGACGGCACGCCGGTGCTGCGGATGTACGAGTTCGAACGGCTGCGGCGGCTGGTGCTGCAGATCGACGCCTGGCTGCCGGCCGGCTCGCCGGTGCTGTACGTCCACGTCTCCGTCCAGAACCCGAACGACGCCGAGGTCCCGGTCTACTGGTGGTCCAACATCGCCGTCCCCGAGACCGGGCAAACCAGGGTGGTCGGCCCCGCCGACCACGCCTTCCACTTCGACTACACCGCCGACCTTCGGCACGTCCCGTTCCCCGACTACGACGGGGCCGACCGCAGCTACCCCGGCCGGCTGCCCCGCGCGGCGGACTACTTCCTGGACATCCCGGACGCCGAGCGCCGGTGGATCACCGCCCTGGACGGCACCGGCGCCGGCCTGGTGCAGGCCTCGACCGACCGGCTGCGCGGCCGCAAGCTCTTCCACTGGGGCACCGCCACCGGCGGCGCGCACTGGCAGGAGTGGCTCTCCGGTCCCGACGCGCCCTACCTGGAGATCCAGGCCGGCCTGGCCAGGACCCAGCTGGAGCACCTGCCGATGCCGGCCGGCGAGAGCTGGTCCTGGGTCGAGGCCTACGGGCTGCTGGAGGTCGACCCGGCCGCCGCGCACGGCGACTGGGGGTCGGCCCGCGCGGCCGCCGCGGCCGCACTGGCCGCCCTCGTCCCGCCCGGCCGCCTGGAGGACGCGCTGTCCCGGGCGGCGGAGTTCGGCGAACCGACGGAACTGCTCGGCGAGGGGTCCGGCTGGGGAGCGCTGGAGATCGCGGCCGGCGCACTGCCCGCCTCGGCCGCCCGGCCGTTCGGTGACGCGCGGGCCGAACAGCGGCCGTGGGCCGAGCTGCTGGCCACCGGCCGGCTGCCGCTCTGCGACCCGCCGGCCGCCCCGGTCACCGGAGGCCACTGGCGCGAACGGCTGGAGGCCGCCGAGCCGGACTGGCACGTGCTCCACCAGCTCGCTCTCGTGTACCTGTCCGAGGGCGAGGACGACGCCGCCCGCACCGCCTGGAAGCGCTCCGTCGCCGAACGGCCGACCCCGTGGGCGCTGCGCGCCCTGGCGTTCCTCACCGACTCCCCCGAGGAGTCGGCCGACCTGCTGGCCCACGCGTTCCGGCTGCGCCCGGACCTCCTGGAGCTCACCGTCGAGTTCCTCGACGCCCTGGCCGCGGCCGGCCGCCACCGGCAGGCCCTGGCCGTCGTCGAGGGCCTGACCGGGAGCGCCCGCCGGCACGGCCGGATCCGCCTCGCCGAGGCGAGGGCGGCGCACGCCCTGGGCGACCAGGACCGGGTGCGCCGGCTGCTCGCCGAGGGCATCCAGGTCGACAACATGCGCGAGGGCGAGGACTCGCTGGACACCCTCTGGCTCGCCGTCCACCCCGGGACGCCGGTCCCGCCGGTCTACGACTTCCGGATGTCGCAGACCTGACCCCCCGACCTCCGCCCCGCCCCGGCGGGGCGGAGCCGCGGCGGCCCTCCCTCCGTGGCCGCCGCGGCCGCGGACCGACCCCGGGTCCGCGCACCGCAGTACGCCCCCACCCCCGAAGGAGTGCTCGTGCCATCCCTTCCCAGAACCCTCGTGGCCACCCTCACGGCCGCCACCCTCACCCTGGCCGGCGGCGCCCTCGCGGCCCCACCCGCGTCGGCGGCCCCCGCCGTCACCGGCTACACCGTCAGCGTCGGCTCCACCGGCCGCTACCCCACCCCGACCGACACCACGGCGGCCCCGTACACCGACAAGGACGGCACCTTCTACTTCCAGCAGTCCGCGGCGCTGTACGGGGCCACCGACCCGCGTGAGTGGGAGTTCTTCACCGGCGCGGACTTCGACTCCGCCACCAGGTCCGCCGCGATCAGCGACGCGGTGAACCCCGCCAACCCGCAGGACGCGAACAACAACACGACCTGGCGCTGCAACAACAGCCCCACCGGCCGGGAGTCGAGCTTCGCGCCGAGCGGCTCCGGCTACGCCCAGAAGAACTACTGCGACCTCACCGGGGTCTGGGTCGACCCGGACACCGGCGACTGGTACGGCCTGGTGCACAACGAGTTCACCCCGCAGCCCTTCGGGGACGGCCTGCACTTCGACGCGATCGACTACACGGTCTCGACCGACCAGGGCCGGACGTGGACCATCAGGAACCACGTCATCACCTCGCCGTACAGCACCGTACGCGGTGACACCGCCGCCTTCCCGAACCAGACCTACGACTACGGCGACGGTGACCCGCGGCTCTTCGTGGACACCGCCTCCGGCTACTTCTACGTCTACTACGGCTCGCGGATCGTCGACAAGGGCGGCAGCTGGAAGGCGTTCTACGAACACGTCGCCCGGGCGCCGATGTCCGCCAAGATGGCGCCCGACTCCTGGCAGAAGTGGTACGACGGCGCGTGGTCGCAGCCCGGCGTCGGCGGCCGGGAGAGCAACATGGTCCCGGTCGACGCGGCCAGCAGCACGGGGTACACCCCCGTCGCCAAGGAGTACGACCCGGCGAACACCGGCACCGCGGCCCAGCAGATCGCCGCCGGGAAGATGCCGCCGACCTCGCCGCTCTTCGTCATGGACATCACCTACAACGCCTACCTCGGCCTGTACATCGGTGAGCCCCAGGCGGTCAACCAGGACGGCACCTCGCCGCAGTACCTCTACGCGACCGACGACCTCGCGACCCAGAAGTGGTTCCCGATCGGCGACACCGGCAGCTACCACACCGCCTCGTGGTACCGCTGGTTCGTCGACAGCGCGAACCGGACGAACTCGACGATCGTCGGCAAGAACTTCCGCGCCTACTGCGCGTTCGGCTGCTCGGCGGGCGCCTCCGGCGAGTACGTCAACCTCGGCATCACCTCCTCGTCCCCCGCGCCCGCGCCCGTCGACCCGGCCAAGACCTACCGGATCGCCAACGGAACCGGCCGGGTGCTCGCCCAGGTCTCCGGCAGCCAGGCGACCACCTCGACGGCCGCCGCCGGCGGATCGGGCCTGGAGTCGTGGAGCTTCGCCCCCACCGGCGACGGCGCCTACCGGGTCGTCAACTCCGCCACCGGCGGCCTGCTGGGCGTCGGCTCCACCGGCAAGGCCGGCCGCGCCTGGGGGACGGCGCCGACCGTCACCGTGGCCGGACCGGGCGGGCCCGCCGTCGGCCAGCAGTGGTTCGTCATCCCCGGCAAGACCGCCGCGGGCGCGTCGACCGGCGCCTTCCGGCTGGTCAACCGCTACAGCGGGCTGGTGCTCGGCATGACCTCCGCCGCCGGCGCGCTGACCGGCACCACGCCCACCCGCAGCTGGACCGACACCACCGGCAACCCCGTCGGCGGCGGCGCCACCGCGGCCGACCAGGTGCTGACCCTGACCGCCACCGGTGACGCCGGCGGCTCACTCGACGGGATCCACACGCTCACCACCGGAGGCCAGGCGCTCGACGTCCCCGACCACTCCAAGACCCAGGGCACCCAGCTCGTCACCTGGACCGCCAACGGCGGCACCAACCAGAGCTGGACCTTCGCCCGGCAGTCCGACGGCAGCTACCGGCTCACCAACCGCGAGTCCGCGCTCTGCCTGGACGACAGCGGCGGCTCCACCGCGGCCGGCAACCCGATCATCCAGTGGGCCTGCACGGGCGCGACCAACCAGCGCTGGATCCTCACCCCGGTGAGCGGCGGCTACACCGTCGCCTCGAAGGCGAGCGGCCTGCTCCTCACCACCGCCGGCACCGCCAACGGCGCCCTGGTGACCCAGCAGCCGGACACCGGGTCCGCCCGGCAGATCTGGTCCGTCAACTAGGGCTGGTCCGCCGGGGCTCCGGCCCCGCGGGCGGCAGCCTGCGGGGCCGGAGCCGGAGCGGCGTCCGCACACCGGCGAGGACGACGGCGGTGCCCACCCCCACGCGTGCACCAGGAGGCCCACGACATGATCCAGGACACCCGGCCGCCGGCGGCCCTCCTGGCGGAACAGCGCCGCCGGCTGATCCACACCAGTGTGCGGGAGCACGGCACCGCCGTCACCGACCAGCTCGCCCACGAGTTCGGCGTCTCCGCCGCCACCGTCCGGCGTGACCTGTGCGCGCTCGCCGAGCAGGGCCTGCTGCACCGGACCCGCGGTGGAGCCGTCCGCTCCGAGGCCGCCCGGGGCGGGGGCGGACGCCGGGTTCCGCCGGACACCGGCCCGCTGCCGAACCTCGACGTGATCGCCCGGGCCGCCGCCGCGCTGGTCCGGCCGGGCGACGTCGTCGGCCTCGGCGCCGGCCCGGCGACCTACGCCGTCGCCCGGCACCTGACCGCCGTGGACCAGCTGGCGGTCGTCACCAACTCCCTCCGGACCGCCCGGGTCTTCACCCACCCCGACGGTCCGCCCGGGGCGGCCCCGACCGCCGCCGTCACGCTCACCGGCGGCCTCCGGACGGCCTCCGGCGCCCTGGTGGGCCCGATCGCCGACCAGGCCGTCCGCTCGACCCGGCTGGACCTCCTCCTCCTCGACTGCCGCGGGATCACCCGCCGGGGCGACCTGACCCTCGCCGACCTCACCGAGGCGGCCACCCAGCGGGCCTTCCTGCACGCCGCCCGCCGGGTGGTGCTCGTCGCCGACCGCTCCAGGTGGAGCAGCGGCGGGCTGGCCGTCTTCGGCAGCCTGGACCAGGTCGACGTCCTGGTCACCGGCTCCGACCTGCCCGCCGCCCAGCGGGCGGCCGCCGCCAGACGGGTGGGCACGCTGCTCGTGGTCGACGCCGCCGGAGGCGCGTCCGCCGTCCGGCGCTGAGCGGAAGGCACCGGGGCGCGGAACGCGGGGCACCGGCCCGGCTCCCCCCTCGGG
>NZ_JBHWUI010000188.1:0-14834 GCF_042737525.1 Kitasatospora sp. NPDC059973
CGGGGCCCCCCCCCCCGGCGGTCAGAACGCCGAGGTGTAGGCGGTGAGGAACGGCGCCGACACCGGCGATCCGGCGGCGTTGAAGCAGATCGTGTAGAGCTTCACCGTGCCGGCGCTGCGGGCCCACGGCAGGGCCAGCCCGCACCAGCCCGGGCCGGGGCCGTACGCCGTGGCGTGCGCGGTGTCCGAGGGGACGGCCACTCCGGGCAGGGTGATGGTGAACGGGACCGAACCGGCCAGCGTGTTGGTCGCGCCGCTGGAGTTGAAGTTCGTCGCCGCGGGGACCCCGCCGTTGAACCAGAGGTAGCCGAACGACTTCGGCGGGAACGCCGGCCCGTGCAGGGCGCGCTTGAGGGAGTAGCTCAGCGTCCACCGGGTGTCGTACGGCGCGCCCGCCGCGTCGAAGCAGCTGACCACCACGGTCTGACCGGACGCCGCCGGCGCCCAGTCGGCCACCTTGCAGCGCGCGCCCTGGACCGCGTCGACCGCGGTGACCTCGATGTTCCCGGCAGCGGTGGACAGGCCCAGACCGGGCAGCCAGGCCTTCCAGATCCCGGTCGAGCCGTGACTCACCGTGTTGACCGCGCCGGCGGAGTTGTACTGCGCGAGCACCGCCCCGGAGATGTCCGAGAAGGTGTAGCCGTAAGAGCCGCCGGCCGGCGACGGGGTCCCGCTGCTGGTGGTGTAGAGCACGGTGAACAGCGTGTTGTCCGGGGCGCCGCCCGGCCGGTAGCAGTTCACCGCGACGTCCTGCCCGGTGCCCGCCGTGGACCAGCCCTTGATCTGGCACCAGTTGCCGGTACGGCCGACGGCGGTGGCGTGGGCGATGCCGCCCGGGCCGGCGATGAACGGGAAGTGCACGAGGTACGAGCCGACCGCGAGCTGGTCGACCTTGACGGGGTTGCTCGCCGGGGAGGGCCAGCTGCCCCACTGCCGGGTGGGGTCGGGGACGTACCCGGCGGGCGGGGTCGGGTTGTCGAGGAACGCGAAGCCCCAGCGGTCCGGCACGGCGGCCCGGGCGGGGCCGGCCGCCGGCAGGGCGACCGCCACCACGGCGGCCAGCATGGCCAGAACGAGCAGGACGGCGCGGACGGGTCTGAACGACGGCGCGACAGTGCGGGCATGCATGGGCGTACTCCCTGGGTGGTGAGGAGGGGTGTGCGGCCTGCGTCGGTGCAGCCTGCGCTACGAGCCCGCTCCCGGTCCCCGGGGCGGGCCGTGGCCGAGTGGGACGCACCGGTGCCCGGAGAGTCCGGTGGTGTCCGACGTCGGCCGACGCTGTCGGGGTCAGGCCGACGGCGCCTCACATCGTAGGAGCGCACCGGCCGCAGGCCCAGGCCTCTGGCATGTCCCGGAGGGCGGTTGTCGGCCGTTCGCCGGACCGCCCCACCCGCCCCGGCGGCGCCCGCCGGACGCTCCGCCCCCACCGGCCGGTGGCCACCGGCACCCGGGACCTCACGGCCGGTCGGCCGCCCCAGCCGTACCGCGCCACCGGCGCCGCGGCGGTGTCCGGAACCCCGCCCGGTGGGGCGGGCGGGGCCCGTACGGCGGGCCGGCGCGCCCGGCCCCGGACGCCCCGCCCGTCGCGGAGTGCGACCGCCACCCATCCGGCCTATGGTCGGTGTACGGGGGCACGGCAGGACGAGCGGTCCGCTGCTCCCGGAGACGACGTGCCGGCCCCTCCCGGCGAAGGAGATGGCCCGGTATGACCAGCGCGTCCGAAACCCCCGTGCTCGACACCCTGGCCGCCATGACGCTCGACTCGGTCGAGCGGTGCGGCCTCCCGGTGGACACCTTCCTCCTCACCCGGATCGCGGCGCTCGTCGCGATGGACGCACCACCGATGTCCTACCTGGCACACATCGGCGCCGCCGACGGAGCCGAGCTGACGGCCGCACAGCTCCAGGACGTGCTGGTCGCCATCGCGCCGATCGTGGGCACCGCCCGCGTGATGTCGGCGGCCGGGCACATCGCGGAGGCCCTCGGCATGGCCATCGCGGTGGCCGAGACCGACATCGCGGCGGCCGGCTGACACCCTTCCCTCCACCGGCGGGCGGCGTGCCGCGAGGCCGGCGGCCGCCGCGGCCACCCGAACCGGGTGGCCGGTCGACACCGTCCGGGCAACCGGCGACCGGACGCCTCGCGCCCGGGCGCGCCGGGAGCGTCGTGCCCGGTGCCGGGCGAAGACCGAGGAGACGCGCAGCATGGCGTCCCGTTCCCTCCTGAGTGCCCGCTGGTCCGCCCGGGCGGCCCTGGCCTGTGTGCTGGGCGCGGTGGCCGTGCTGGTGGGCACGGTCGGCGCCGGCGGCATCCTGGTGCTCGCCGTCGGGCTGGCCGGGCTGGCGCTCACGGCGGCCGGGACGTGGTGGGTGGTCTCCCACCACGGGGTCGTCCGGCTGGCGGGCGCCCTGCTCGTGGTCGCGGCGCCCGCGGCCGTCGTGGTGGGCTATGCCTGGGCCGGGCTCTGGCCGGCGGCGCTGGCCGCGCTCGCCCTGTGGGCGGTCGCCGCGGCGTTCGCGCGGTCGGCGCTGCGCGCGGCCCGGCCCTTCCACGGCATGCGGGCGGTGGCCCGCGCACTCCCCCGGCACCCCGTGCTGATCATGAACCCGAGGTCCGGCGGCGGCAAGGTCGACCGGTTCGCCCTGGTGGAGCGGGCCGAGGCCCTGGGCGCCCGGGTCGTCCTGCTGGACACCACGACCCACGTGGACGTCGCCGAACTCGCCCGCCGGGCCGTCGCGGAGGGCGCGGACCTGCTCGGCGTGGCCGGCGGCGACGGCACCCAGGCCACGGTGGCCGAGGTCGCCGCCGAGCACGACCTGCCGTTCCTGGTGATCTCGGCGGGGACGCGCAACCACTTCGCCATGGACCTCGGCCTGGACCGCGACGACCCCGCCCGCTGCCTGGACGCGCTGACCGACGGGGTGGAGCTGCGGGTCGACCTGGGCACCGTGGGCGGCCGGGCCTTCGTCAACACGGCCTCGTTCGGCGCCTACGCCGAGATCGTGCAGACCCCGCAGTACCGCGACGCCAAGGCCGGCTCGGCCCTCAGCGCCCTCCCCGACCTCCTCCTCGGCCACTCCGGGCACGCCCTGGAGGCGGTGCTGGCGGACGGCACCCGGCTGACGGGACAGCAGGCGCTGCTGGTCAGCAACAACCCGTACGCGGCTCCCGAACCGACCGTGGTGGGCAACCGCCGGCCGCGGCTGGACCGGGCGACGCTGGGGGTGGTGGGGATCCGGGTGGGCAACGCGTCGCAGGCCGCCGCCGTGGCGCTGCGGGGCAGCCGGGCGGCGGGCCTGCGCGTCCTGACCGCGCCCCGGGTGGTGGTCGACGCCGATGCCGGGCAAATCTCGGTCGCCGTGGACGGGGAGGCGCTGCGGCTCCCGACCCCGGTCACCTGCGCCGTCCGGCCCGGTGCGCTGCGGGTGCTGGTGCCGCGCGACCGCCCGGGGGCCCCGCCGGCCCGGCCCGCCATGGACTGGCGCGAGGTCGCGGCCCTCGCCCTGGGCCGCCGCCCCCGGTCGGAGTGACGGAGCGCCTGGAGACGGGGCCCGCGGCGGTGGGGCGCGTCAGAGCGCCCGCGCGCCGGTCGCGGACTTCGACCGCCCTGCGCGGGTTCCGGTCGCGCCGGGCCCACCGGACCGGCGCGCCGTCGAGCACCGGCAGCGTACGCCGGTCCGCCCGGACCGTCCGGGGAACACCGCTTCGGGGGAACGGCCTTGACTGTTCACCGGGGCCGGCGTCCACCGCACATCACCTGCCGAAGTCCTCCGCACGGCCCGACGAAGGCCCGCCGCAGACCTCGGCTTAGCACGAACTCGCCACGCTGCGGGGGGATTTCCCGGGGATACCCCTCACATGAGCGAACCCCGCCCCGGCCACGGTACGACGGGCCCGGGACAGGGCAAGTCTGGTGCCTGTGCTCAGCCGGCCGGCCCGGTCCGGCCGGCGTCCGGGTTCCGCGGAACGTGCGACAGAGCCACACCGAATCGGCTATAAAACACTGTTACTGATCTTTCGTCAGGAATGTCCCGGAGTTCCGGTTGTCCCGACCCCGGGCCGGGTCCCGGCGCGCACCCTTCGCGCCGGGGCCGCCCGGCCGGGTGCGGGCGCCGGTCCGCCCACGGTCCGGCGCCGCCGGAGCCGGCCCCGCCCACTCTCCCCACTCCTTCGAGCGCTTGAGGATGCTGATGCTTCGTGCTGGATCGTCACCCGGAGGCCGACGCCCGGCTCCCGTTCTCGTGTGGCTGGTGCCCACGGTCGTGACGGCGGGCGCCGCTGTCGTCGCCGCGCTGGTGGTCTCCACCGGCGCCCGCGCGGGGGTCCTCTGGTCCGGAGCGGTGGGCACCGCGGCGGTGGCGGTGGTGGCGGCCGAGACGGCCCGCCGGGGCCGCGCCCTCGCCGCCCTGCGCGAACGGTTCGCCCTCCAGGAGAACGAGCTGCGCCGCCGGCTGGCCCGGCAGGAGGCCGAGACCCTCCGGCTCGCCCAGACGACCATGCCCGAGGCGATCGCCCGGCTCCGGCGCGGCACCTCGACCGACGAGATCGTGCGGTCGTACGAGCCCCAGGACACCGGCACCGGACCGCAGTTCCACGCCGCCCGGCTGGCGGTGCTGCGCAGCATCCTGGAGATCGTCGACACCGAGGAGGGCATGCGCGAGGCCACCCAGCGGGCCTTCGTCAACATCGCCCGCCGCGTTCAGGCGATCGTGCACCGGCAGGCCCAGGAACTGCGCCAGATGGAGGACCGGCACGGCAACGACCCGGCGGTCTTCGAGGACCTGCTGCGCCTGGACCACGGCAACGCCCTGATCGGCCGCCTCGCCGACAGCATCGCCGTCCTCGGCGGCGCCCGCCCCGGCCGCCAGTGGCGCAGGGCGGTCCCGCTGTACAGCGTGCTGCGCGGTGGCATGTCGCGCATCCTCGACTACCGCCGGGTGGAACTGCACCCGGTCTCCCAGGTCGCCGTGGTCGGACCGGCCGTCGAGCCGCTCATCCACGCGGTCGCCGAGCTGCTCGACAACGCCACCCGCTACTCCCCGCCGCAGACCAGCGTGCACCTGACCGCCGTCGAGGTGCAGACCGGCATAGCGATCGAGATCGAGGACGGCGGCCTCAGCCTGAGCGAGGAGGGCCGGGCCCGCGCCGAGCGGATGCTCCTGGAGGCGCAGGCCGGCATCGACCTCAACGACCTCGGGGAGACCCCCCGGCTCGGCCTGGCCGTGGTCGGACGGCTCGCGCAGGCCTACGGGTTCCAGATCTCGCTGCGGCCCTCCGCCTACGGCGGGGTGCGCGCGGTGCTGATCGTGCCGCAGGAGCTGATCACCACGGCCCCCGCCACCGGCCGGGCCCACGGCATCGGTGCCGCCGCGAACCCCCTGCCGGCGCCGGACACCGCGCCCCGGCCCTCGGAGCGGACGCGTCCGGTGTCCGTCTCGCGGCCCTGGGGTTCGCGGACCGTCGCCACCGCCTCGCAGCCGTTCCCGGTCGGCGACGACGTGCCGGTGGTGACCGAGCGGACCGCGAACGGCCTGCCCCAGCGCCGCCGCCACGCCGCGCCCTACCGACGGGGCGCGGCCGAATCCCCCCGGATCGCCCCGGCCCCCCGGGCCCCGGAGCCCGCGCCGGCCCCGGCCCAGGCGCCGGCCCAGCCCGGTATGTGGCTGGCCGCGTTCACCGAGGGGGTGAACGGCCACACGCCGTCCACCGACACGGCCGGCCCCACCAGCGAAGAGTCGTCAGGGAAGAGCGAGCAGTGATTCAGCAGCGGAGCAACATGGACTGGATGCTCAAGGATCTGGCGGAGAGCGTCCCGTACACCCGGCACGTCGTCGTCCTCTCCGCCGACGGTCTGCGGATGGCCCAGCACGGCACCGACAACGACACCGCCGACCGGCTCGCCGCGGCCTGCGCCGGCCTGCAGAGCCTCGCCGCCGCGGTCGGGCACGAGTTCCCGCACAGCGACGGCCGGATGCGGCTGGTCGTGATCGAGATGGGCGGCGGCTTCTTCTACCTGATGGCGGCCGGCGCCCGCGCCTACCTCGCCGTGCTCGCCGACGAGGGCGTCGACGCCGGGCTGATGGGCCAGCGGATGCGCGACCTGGTCGCCCGGATCGGCGAGCACCTCACCACACCGGCGCGCAACGGCGGGCAGGTCGCGTGAGTGCGACCGACCAGGACTGGGACGACGGAGAAGCCGAACGCCTCTACGTGATCACGCGCGGCCGCGGCGGACCGGCCGAGCAGACCACGTTCGACCTGGTCACCCTGATCGTCTCCCGGGCGCGGCCGACTCCCTCGATGCAGCCGGAGCACGCGGCGATCCTGCGGATCTGCGGCTCGCCCCTGTCGGTGGCCGAGATCTCCGCCTATCTGCGACTGCCGATGAGCGCGGTCACCGTCCTCCTGGCGGACCTCCTCGCCGAGGAGCTGATCGAGGCCCGGATGCGGGTCCCCCAGGCCATCCTTCCCGAACGCGCCCTGCTGGAGGCGGTGATACATGGACTTCAGAGACTCTGAGACGGCCCTGGGCCCGCAGCGCGCCGACCTCCTGCCGGCCTCGGCCACCACGGCGGTCAAGGTGGTGATCGTGGGGGGCTTCGGGGTCGGCAAGACGACCCTGGTCGGCTCCGTGAGCGAGATCCGTCCGCTGACGACCGAGGAGACGATGACGCAGGCCGGAGCCGACGTCGACGACACGGCCGGGATCGAGCGCAAGACGTCGACCACGGTCGCGATGGACTTCGGCCGGATCAGCATCAACGAGGAACTGGTGCTGTACGTGTTCGGCACCCCCGGGCAGGAGCGGTTCTGGTTCCTCTGGAACGGCCTGTTCGAGGGTGCGCTCGGCGCGGTCGTGCTGGTCGACACCCGTCGGCTCGAAGTCAGCTTCGAGGTCATCGGACGGCTGGAGGACCGCGGCGTGCCGTTCGTCGTCGCGGCCAACACCTTCCCCGAGTCGCCGAGTTACCCCGTCGAGGAGCTGCGGGCGGCGCTCGACCTGCCGCCCGAGGTGCCGATCGTGGACTGCGACGCCCGCACCCGCGAGTCCAGCCGTGACGTGCTCCTCGCCCTGATGCGCTACCTGTACGACCGCCCGGCGCCCTAGGGGGGCACGGCCCGGCCACCGCGCTCCCCGGCCGGTGCCCGGGCCGTGCCCCCGCCGCCCTTCACACTCCCCCGCCCGCGACGGCCGCCTCCGAGTGGCCGCCCCGCCCCGACCCCGGAGACACCGTGACCCCCCCGTTCCCTGAGGACGCCCTGCCCACCCCGCCGCCCGGCTGCCCCGCGCACGGCCTCGCCACCGGCGGTTCCGGTACCGGCGGCCTGGGCGCCGGCGGCCTCCGGCGGCTCTACGGGCCCGAGGCCGAGGCCGACCCGGCGGGCCTGTACGAGAAGCTGCGCGCCGAACACGGCGAGGTGGCACCGGTCCTACTGCACGGCGACCTCCCGGCCTGGCTGATCGTCGGCCACTCCGCGAACCTCATCGCGATGCGCACGCCCTCCCGGTTCTCCCGGGACTCCCGCCGCTGGTCGGCCTTCCAGAACGGGCTGGTCTCCCCGGACTCGCCGCTGATGCCGGTGATCGCCTGGCAGCCGCTCTGCGTGTTCGCCGACGGCGAGGAGCACAAGCGCCTGCGCGGCGCCGTCACCGACGGGCTGAACAGCTTCGACCGGCGCGGGGTGCGGCGCCACGTCACCCGCTTCAC
This sequence comes from Kitasatospora sp. NPDC059973, assembly GCF_042737525.1. Classification (NCBI taxonomy): domain Bacteria; kingdom Bacillati; phylum Actinomycetota; class Actinomycetes; order Kitasatosporales; family Streptomycetaceae; genus Kitasatospora; species Kitasatospora sp. NPDC059973. Next base: position 7,710 of record NZ_JBHWUI010000188.1, read on the forward strand.
CGACCAGCTCGTCCAGGAGTTCGGCCCCACCGGCCGGGCCGAACTGGTCACCCAGTTCGCCGAGCACCTGCCGATGCTCGTGATGACCCAACTGGTCGGCATGCCGGAGGAGTACGGCCCGCACCTGGTCTCCGCCGCCCGCGACCTGATGAAGGGCACCGAGACGGCCATCGCGAGCAACGACTACGTCGTCGCGACGCTGCGCCGGATGATGGAGCGCAAGCGGGTCTCCCCCGGCCCCGACCTGGTGTCCCGGCTGATGCAGCACGAGGCCGGGCTCACCGACGACGAAGTCCTCGAACACCTGCGGGTCGTCCTGCTCGCCGCGAACGAGACGACCGTCAACCTGATCGCGGACACCCTCAAGATGGTCCTCACCGACCAGCGGTTCCGCACCCACCTGTCCGGCGGCCACATGACCCTGGCCGACGCCCTGGACCAGGTGCTCTGGGACGCGGCGCCGATGTCGCTGGTCGCGGGCCGCTGGGCGACCGGCGACACCGAACTCGGCGGGCAGCAGATCAAGGCCGGCGACATGCTCCTGCTCGGCCTCGCGGCCGGCAACTCCGACCCGGCCATCCGCCCCGACCTGGCCACGCCCCTCCACGGGAACCGCTCCCACCTGGCCTTCGGCGCCGGTCCGCACGAGTGCCCCGGCCAGGACATCGGCCGGGCCATCGCCGAGACGGGGATCGACATCCTGCTCACCCGCCTGCCGGACCTCCGCCTCGCGGTCGAGGAGGAGGAGCTGAGCTGGACGTCGGCCTGGATCTCGCGCCACCTGTCCGCCCTGCCCGTCGAGTTCACCCCGAGGACGCCCGAGGGCGAGCGGCGGGCCCCGACCGGCACGCTTCCGCCGCCGCGCAGCGTTCCCTCCACGCCGCCGCCCGCCACGCCGCAGGCCGTCGGGGCACAGGCCACCGCGTCGCAGGCCGTCGGGGTCGAGCCGGCCGGTCCGGCCGTCGCCGAGGACGCGCTCGCCGCCGCCGTCACCGTGCCCCGGCCGCGGCGCTCCTGGTGGGACGCGCTGACCCGGTGGTTCCGGCCCTGAGCCGCTCCGGTCCCTGAGCGGGTCCCGGCTCCGGGCTTCCGGCTCTGAGCCGGGCTCCGCTCCCCGGTCCGGCACAGGCCTCGGTCCGGCCCCGCTCCCCGGTCCGGCTCAGGCCTCGTCCAGGTCGACGGCGGCCGTGCCGTGCAGCACCCGCCCGGCCACCCGTGCCTCCTCCAGGCTCCGGGTGAAGACCTCGATGCGCTCCCGCGGCTCCAGGGACATCAGTCCGGGCGGCCACGTTCCCGGCGGCACCACGAGCACGACGGCCCGGCCGCGCTCCTCGGCCGCCGACTCCCAGCCGGGCGAGACCTCGACCGGGGAGGCGGGCTCCCACACCTGCCGCCCGCCGACCAGGACCAGCCTGGCCAGCAGCGGGCCGCGCACCTCCAGCACCCCGGTGGTGTCCGGCGGGTCCCCCGCCGCCAGCGTGAACCCGCTGTCCACCAGGTTCTCGACGAGTTCGCCGTGCAGCGCGGCGCCGACCTCCACGATCACCTCGGCGAGCGGCGGCCCGTCGGCCGTCTCGCGGATCGCCAGCGCCCACACCATCGGCGCCCGCTGCGGGCCCGTGCCCGCCTCATCGGACATCCGGCCCACCGCCCGCCCGCACGCGGCGCTCCGAGCCGAACGGACCGGCCGGGTGCGGCCGGTGACCTCCCGTCCGGGACGGGGCCGGCGCCCACCGGGCGCGTCCGCCGGGAGTCACCTCGCGAGGGCCTGGGTGAACCGCACCAGGTTGCCGGCCGGATCGCGGAACCCGCAGTCGCGGACGCCGTAGGGCTGGTCCATCGGCTCCTGCAACACCTCCCCGCCGGCCGCGCTGACCCGCTCGAAGGCGGCGTCGCAGTCGTCCGTCGCGAAGATGACACCGCGCAGCAGCCCCTTGGCCATCAGCTCCGCCATGGCCTGCCGGTCCGCCGACGAGGCGTTCGGGTCGGCGAGCGGCGGTTCGAGCACGATGTTCACGTCCGGCTGCGAGGGCGCGCCGACGGTCACCCAGCGCATCCCCTCGAACCCGACGTCGTTGCGCACCTCCAGGCCGAGCACGTCGCGGTAGAAGGCGATCGCCTTGTCGTGGTCGTCGACGGCGATGAAGCACTGCGAGAGCCTGATGTCCATGCCGCCCAGGCTACGACCGGGGGGCGGCGCCCGCTTCTCCGTTCCTGACCGGCCGCGTGTGGATCTTGGCGATGCAGGCCGGGACGGCGGCGCCGCCCTCGTGGTCACGGGCCCGGTAGCTGCTCGGGTTCTCGCCGACCAGCTCGGTGAAGCGGGTGCTGAACGAGCCGAGCGACGTACAGCCGACCGCGAAGCACACCTCGGTCACCGTGAGGTCGCCGCGGCGCAGCAGCGCCTTGGCCCGCTCGATGCGGCGGGTCATCAGGTAGCTGTAGGGCGTCTCGCCGAAGGCGGCGCGGAAGCTGCGGGAGAAGTGGCCCGAGGACATCAGGGCATCCCGGGCCAGGGCGGCGACGTCCAGTGGCTCGGCGTAGTCGCGGTCCATCCGGTCCCGGGCCCGCCGCAGCCGGACGAGGTCGTCGAGCTCTTGCCGCTTCACCCGGCCAGTCTCCCACAGCGCCCCGGACCGGGGCCGGGCGCGGACGCCACCGCCCGCCCGCGCGGACGCCGGGGTCCGCGCGGGCGGGGGCGGCGGGGTCAGGCTCCGACGTAGGCGGCGAGGTGCTCGCCGGTCAGCGTCGAGCGGGCGGCCACCAGCTCGGCCGGGGTGCCCTCGAAGACGATCCGGCCGCCGTTGTGGCCGGCGCCGGGGCCGAGGTCGATGATCCAGTCGGCGTGGGCCATGACCGCCTGGTGGTGCTCGACGACGATGACCGACTTGCCGGCGTCGACGAGCCGGTCGAGCAGGCCGAGCAGCTGTTCGACGTCGGCGAGGTGAAGACCGGCGGTCGGCTCGTCGAGGACGTAGACGCCGCCCTTGTCGGCCATGTGGGTGGCCAGCTTGAGCCGCTGCCGCTCGCCGCCGGAGAGGGTGGTGAGCGGCTGGCCGAGGCTGAGGTAGCCGAGCCCGACGTCGGCCAGCCGGCCGAGGACGGCGTGCGCCGCCGGGGTGCGCGCCTCACCGGCGCCGAAGAACTCCTCCGCCTCCGTCACCGACATCGCGAGCACCTCGCTGATGTCGCGGCCGCCGAGCCGGTACTCCAGCACCGCCGCCTGGAACCGCTTGCCCTCGCACTCCTCGCAGGTGCTGGCGACGCCGGCCATCATCGCGAGGTCGGTGAAGACGACCCCGGCGCCGTTGCAGGTCGGGCAGGCACCCTCGGAGTTGGCGCTGAACAGGGCCGGCTTCACCCCGTTGGCCTTGGCGAACGCCTTGCGGATCGGGTCGAGCAGCCCGGTGTACGTCGCGGGGTTGCTGCGCCGCGAGCCGCGGATCGGGCTCTGGTCGACCGAGACCACACCCTGCTCGGCGCCCAGCGGGCCCTTGACCAGCGAGCCGTGCACGAGCGAGCTCTTGCCGGAGCCGGCGACACCGGTGACCACGGCCAGCACCCCGAGCGGGATGTCGACGTCGACCTCGCGCAGGTTGTTGGCCGTCGCGCCCCGGACCTCCAGCACGCCGGTGGGCTTGCGCACCTCCTCCTTGACGGCGGCCCGGTCGTCGAAGTGGCGGCCGGTGACGGTGCCGCTGGCCCGCAGCCCCTCGACGGTGCCCTCGAAGCAGACGGTGCCGCCCGCCGTGCCGGCGCCCGGGCCGAGGTCGACGATGTGGTCGGCGATCACGATCGTCTCCGGCTTGTGCTCCACCACGAGCACCGTGTTGCCCTTGTCCCGCAGCCGCAGCAGCAGGTCGTTCATCCGCTGGATGTCGTGCGGGTGCAGCCCCGCGGTGGGCTCGTCGAAGACGTAGGTGGTGTCGGTGAGCGAGGAGCCGAGGTGACGGATCATCTTGACCCGCTGGGCCTCGCCGCCGGACAGCGTGCCGGACGCCCGGTCCAGCGCGAGGTAACCCAGACCGATCTCCACGAACGAGTCGAGGGTCTGCTTCAGCGCGGTGAGCAGGGGCGCCACCGACGGCTCCGTGAGGCCGCCGACCCAGACGGCCAGGTCGCTGATCTGCATCGCACAGGCCTCGGCGATGCTGATCCGCCCGATCTTCGACGACCGGGCGCCCTCACTGAGCCGGGTGCCCTCGCACGCGGGGCAGCTGGTGAACGTGACCGCCCGCTCCACGAACGCCCGGATGTGCGGCTGCAGCGATTCCTTGTCCTTGGACAGGAAGGACTTCTGGATCTTGGGGATCAGGCCCTCGTAGGTGAGGTTCACCCCCTCGACCTTCACCTTGGTCGGCTCCCGATAGAGGAAGTCCTGCATCTCCTTCTTGGTGAACTTCCGGATCGGCTTGTTCGGGTCGAGGAAACCGGACTCGGCGTAGACCCGCACCGTCCAGAAGCTGTCCGACTTCCACCCGGGGATGGTGAACGCGCCCTCGGCGAGCGACTTGGAGTCGTCGTAGAGCTGGGTGAGGTCGATGTCGGAGACGCTGCCCCGGCCCTCGCAGCGCGGGCACATGCCGCCGGTGCGCTGGAAGGTCGCCTTCACCGTCTTCTTGTCGCCGCGCTCGACGGTGATGGCCCCGCTGGCCCGGACGGAGGGCACGTTGAAGGCGTAGGCGCTCGGCGGGCCGATGTGCGGCTCGCCCAGCCGGCTGAAGAGGATGCGCAGCATCGCGTTGGCGTCGGTGGCGGTGCCGACCGTGGAGCGGGGGTCGCTGCCCATCCGCTGCTGGTCGACGATGATCGCGGTGGTCAGCCCTTCGAGGACGTCGACCTCGGGCCGTGCCAGCGTCGGCATGAAGCCCTGGACGAAGGCGCTGTAGGTCTCGTTGATCAGCCGCTGCGACTCCGCCGCGATCGTGCCGAACACCAGGGAGCTCTTGCCCGAGCCGGAGACACCGGTGAGCACCGTCAGCCGGCGCTTCGGGATCTCGACGCTGACGTCCTTGAGGTTGTTCACCCGCGCGCCGTGCACGCGGATCACGTCGTGGCTGTCGGCAGCGTGCGGCGCAGTCGGCTGCGCGTCCGTCCTCTTGGCCATGCCTGTCGTCTCTCCATCCGTCGTGCGGGCCGCCCCCGCGGGCTGTGTCGGCGGCACCGGCTCGATCCAACCAGGTCCCACCGACACTCTCGTGTCCCCGGCCGGGCCGGCGGACCTCGCCGATCCGGCCGTGTCGCCCGCGGGGTCGCGGAACCAGGCTAGGCGCGAGCGGGCGGTCGCGGCTTCTCGGATCCTGATCGGTCCGGGTGCCCGCCCGGCGGCCGCCCGGTCGCCTCCGGTCGCCGGTCGCCGGTCGCCGGTCGCGGCCTTCGACCACGGTCCGCGGTCACGGTCCCCGGCACGAGGGGAGCTGACACGGCGTGAGCATAGGATCCGATGGTTCACGGAGCATCGATCCCGGCGGAGGCGCCCACCCATGTCCGATCAGCGCGTTGTCATCGTGACCGGCGGCGGTACCGGCATCGGGGCGGCCACCGCCCGGCTGCTGCGGGCCGAGGGCTGCCGGGTGGTGGTCTCCGGGCGGCGGTCCGAACCGCTGGAGCGGGTGGCCCGGGAGACCGGCGCGCTCGCCCGGGTGTCGGACACCACCGACCCGGACGACGTGCACGCCCTGGTGGAGGAGACCGTCTCCGCCTTCGGCCGGCTGGACGGGGTGGTGCTCAACGCCGGTGTCGGCCGGGGCGGTTCGGTCGGCGACGTCACCCTGGACGACTGGGAGCTGGTGATGCGCACCAACCTCACCGGTCCCTTCCTCGTACTGCGGGCCGCCCTGCCCCACCTGCTGCGGTCGCGGGGATCCGTGGTGGCGGTCTCCTCGGTCTCCGCGCTGCGCAACGGGGTCGGGAACGCGGCCTACGCCACCTCGAAGGCCGCGCTGCTGCAGCTCTGCCGCTCGCTCGCCGTCGACTACGGCCACCGCGGGCTGCGGGCCAACACCGTCTGCCCCAGCTGGGTGCGCACGGAGATGGCCGACCGCCGGATGGCCCGCTTCGCGGACGAGGAGGGGCTGGCCGACCCCGACGCGGCGTACCGGGAGGCGACCCGGCTGACGCCGACCGGCCGGCCGGGCGAGCCCGAGGAGGTGGCCGCGGCGATCGGCTGGCTGCTGTCCCCGGCGGCGAGCTACGTCAACGGCGCGGTCCTCACCGTGGACGGCGGGGTCACCGCCCTCGACCCGGGCACCACGGCCTTCGACTTCCGGCTGGAGCCGCGGCACGGCGCCTGACACCGCCCGGGCTCGTCCGACCGCGCGAGCCGGTCGCCCGGCTGGTCGGCGCTCCGCACGCCCTGTCGAACCCGCCGTCCGGGCACGGGGCCCGCTGCCCGCCCTGCTGCGGCCGCGGGACGCCGCCCTCCCGCTCTGCTCGGGGTCCCGGGGCCCCGGGCCCGGACGACACGATCCGGACGGGGCTCGGCGACCTCGCCGCGCCGCAGCCGGGCGGCGGCCTGCTCCGTCCGGTGCGGGCCGCGGTGGCCGCCCGGGCCGCTCCGGCCTGTCCGGTTCCTGGTGCGACGGGGCACCGGCGGCGAACCCGGCCCGGGACGGCAGGCATGAAACGACCGATCCGGGTCAGACGAGGCACGCACCGCGCCCGTTCGTCGTCGACAAGGAGCCGTAGCGTGAGCGACATCTCCCACCTGCCCGGCACACCGGAGCACCGTTGGAACCGGCCGCAGCACGCCGCGTGCCGGAGCACCGACGGCAGGCGCCTCTTCCAGCGCGTGGGCGCCGCCGACGCGGGCCACGACGAGGCCGAGGAAGCGGCCAAGGCCCTCTGCGGTGACTGCCCGGTGCGGATCGAGTGCCGCCGCCACGCCCTCGCCGCGCGTGAGCCGTTCGGCGTCTGGGGCGGGCTGGGCGCGGAGGAGCGCCACGCCCTCTTCGTCCACGACCGGACGGTCGTCCGCCCGGCCGCCTGACGTCCCGGGCTTCCTACGTTCCCGGACGCCTGACGTCCGGGGCTTCCTGACCTCCCGGGGTCGGTCGCACCGCCGGACGGCTCCGCAGCCCTGGAGCCGGGACCGATCCCCGAGCCCGGCCGGCCGAGGCCATGCCG
>NZ_JBHWUI010000189.1:0-14723 GCF_042737525.1 Kitasatospora sp. NPDC059973
TGGTATTGTCCCGGGGGGGGGGCTGTTTTTAATTCCCGCGCCCCCAATGCCGGCCCCCGGGTACTCCCCGCGCCGGGCGGGCCGGGTTCCGGGGGTTTCCCCCCGCCCCGCCGCGGGCCGGGCCGGAAGAACCCCCGGGTGGTGCCGGACCGCGGAGCTACGCGGGAACGGCCCCGGCGGGCCGGGTGAGGCCGTCGAAGCCCGTCGGATCGGTACCGAGACCGGCCGGTGCCACCCAGTCGAACGGCCGGTAGACCGCCGGGCCCAGGCCCAGGCTCTCGGCGACCGTCTCCCGCAGCCGGTTGGAGGTGAACCCGCCGATGACGTTCATCTGGGCGTCCCGGTAGAGGCGCTCCACCTCGTGGCCCCGGGTGACGCCGGCCGCGCCGTGGATCTGCACGGCGCGGGCGGCGACCTCGACGGCCATCTCGGTGGCGTAGATCTTGAGCATGGCGATCGCCTCCCGGGCCGACCGGCCGGCGGCGAGCTCGGTCACCGCCCGGCGGGCCAGCACCCGGGCGGCGTCGATCTGGGCCCGGGACTCGGCGAGCTGGGTCTGCACGCCCTCCATGTGCGCCAGGGGCCGCCCGAAGGAGACCCGCTCACCCGCGTACCGGACCGAGGCGTCCAGCGCGGACTCGGCGATGGCGATGGCCGAGACGGAGATCAGCAGCCAGCCCCAGGCCATCAGTTCGGCCAGCTCACCGGCCAGTTCGCCGAACGGCACGGGCACCACGTCGGCCTCGGAGACGGTGGCCTCGGTGAAGACGATGCCGCCCCAGGGCATGCCGCGCAGGCCCATCCGCGGCGTCTCGTAGCGGCGGACGCCGGGCTGGTTCAGGTCCACGAAGGCGAGGCACCAGTCGTGGCCCTCGTCGCCGGGAGCCTTCTGCCGGCGGGCGAGTGTGACGGCCACGTCCGCGTCCGGCGCGTTGGTGATCTTGGCCTTCTCGCCGTTGATGACGAACCCCTCGCCGGGGGTCCCGGCCGGCCGGACCGTGGTGGTGTAGGTCCCGGCGTCGCTGCCCGCGGGCGGTTCCACGATGGCGAAGCAGGCCAGCTTCTCGCCGGAGATCAGCGGCTTCAGCAGCCGGTCGTACTCGCTGGGCCGGCTGTAGCGGGAGATCAGCTTGCCGCACAGCAGGCCGGACACGGTGGCGGTCCAGTAACTGCCCGGGCAGGCCCGGGCGAGCGCCTCCATGGCTGCCAGCTGGGTGAGGCCGTCGGCGCCGCTGCCGCCCGAGGACTCCGGGTGGAACAGCCGCAGGTAGCCGCTGTCGATGATCTCCGTCCAGTTCGGCGAAGGCATCCGGCCCGCCGCGTCGGTCTCGGCGGCCCGGGAGGCGGTGCCCGGGAAGCTGAGGACGGTGCCGTGTGGTGTGTCGGTCATGTCGGTATCGGTCCTCACGTCAGCCGAGCCCGAGCAGGGACGCGGCGATCACCGGGCGCAGCACCTCGGTGCCGCCCCCGGTCTCGGCGAAGAACAGGGCGTCGCGGTGGGCCCGCGCGATCAGGTGGTCGCTGGTCAGGGCGAGCGGGCCGGACAGGCGCGCGGCCCCCTCGGCGACCGTCCGCGCGGCGGCGGCCACGAAGAGCCGCGCGGTGGCGGCGTCCTGGCGGGTGGGCCGGCCGCCGGAGTCGAACTGTCCGGCGGCCCGGTAAAGCAGTCCGGAGGCCAGCTCGCAGCGGGTGGCGAGGTCGGCCAGGGTGAACCGGGCGGACTGGGCGTGCACGAGGGGCCGGCCGAAGACCCGGCGCTCGCCGACGCCGTCGACGGCGTCCCGGACCAGGGCCCGCATGACGCCGAGCCAGGGCGCGCTGGAGAAGACCCAGTCGAGCGAGGCCAGCAGCGGCTCCACCTCGGTCCCGGCGCCGCCGACACTGCCCAGTACCGCGTCGTCCGGGACGTGGCAGCCGTCCAGGACGAGGCGTCCCCAGGCGCAGGTGCGCATGGCGGCCGGCGCCGATTCGGCGATCAGCAGTCCGGGGGTGGAGCGGTCCAGGACGAAGGCCGTCCGGCCGCCGCCGTCGTGCGTGGCGACGACCAGGAAGTGGTGGGCCACCGGGCCGCCGGCGACGAGGTCCAGCTCGCCCGTGAGCACCCAGCCGCCGAGCCCCGGGGTGCCGGGGCGGGCGGTGACGGTCGGGGCGAGGGCGGCGCCCTGGGTCTGCCGCAGGGACACCGCGCCGATCCAGTCGCCGGAGGCCATCAGGGGCAGGTAGCGCTCGCGCTGGCGGGGGCTGCCGAAGGCGCGCAGTGGCACGGTGGCGAGCACCGCGTGGACGCCGACGGCGAGGGCGAGGCCCGGGTCGCGGGCGCCTTCGCCGAGGCCTTCGAGGAGGGCACAGGTCTGGGTGGCGCTGAGGCCGCCGCCGCCGAGGGCGCGCGGGACCAGCGGTCCGGCGAGGCCGGGGCCGGGCCGGGCGCCGGCCAGTTCGGCGAAGAGGGCCGGGTCCCAGCGGTGGTCGCGGTCCCGCTCGGCCGCGGTCGGCCGCGCGACGCGCTCGGCCAGCTCGCGGGCCGCGGCGGCCGACGATGGATCGCCGGACCCCTGGGGGGCGGGCTTGAGTTCCAGTGGAACAACCATCGGAAGTTCTCTCCTTTCTACGGGCGGTGCTCAGTTCGGTAAGTGGTCGCTTCCCCCGGCACTGCGGGGTGCGTGCGCACGGTTCGACCGGTCCGTTCTCACGTGTCCATGGCTCCGTTCTCGGGTGGAGGGGGGTGCGGCGGTACGGGACGGCACACCGTCGGGGGCGCTCGAACGACTCGCGGGGCAATGCCGCCGGCCTCCCGCCGCTCGGCGCGGATTTCGCGCGCCTATTCAGCGATACAGGTGCCCTCGGAGGCTGTCCAGGAAATTGTCGGCATGCCGACGAGAAGTCCGCACAGCTCACCGTCCATGACGTTCCATCACAGTCCTTGACAAGCTCCTGACATTGGCAGTGTTGTCCCTTCACAGCGCGATCGACCACCATATTCGTCGAGCGCACTGCGCATCGTCGCTCTTTCGGCCCTGCTCCATTCGTACATGCCGCATCGCGAGAATTCAGGCCGGAGCCGAGGTCAGCGCGAATGGGAACCCGGCTCCGGAAAAGGAGGGAACGCACATGGCACCAGCAGAGCACCTGAAGGAAGACGTGCCCCCGCAGGGGCTGCCCCACCTGTCCGACGCGACCTTGCGGGACTCCGCGCACATGGCCGGCGTCGAGTTCGGCCCCAAGGACGCCGCCCACATCGCCGACCTCCTGGTCCGCACCGGCGTCGAGCTGGTCGAGGTCGGGATGATCTCCGGCCCGTCGACCAAGGACGCCGACCTCATCCTCGCCACCCACGAGTCGGTGGGCCCGGAGCGCTCGCTGAGCCTGGTCGTGGTGCGGGACCGCCAGCAGGTGGTCACGGCGCTGGACGAGGCCAAGCGGCTCGGCGTGCGGTCCGTGATGTTCTCGATCCCGACCTCGGAGCAGCACGCGGCCCTCAAGCTGAGCTCCTCCAGCACCAAGTACCTGATCGCGGTGGCCCGGGCGGCGATCGTCGCGGCCAAGGAGCGCGGCTTCCACGTCACCTTCAGCGGCGAGGACGGCGCCCGCACGCCCAGGGAGCGGCTCGTCCCCTACGTCGAGGCGGGCTTCGCGGCCGGCGCCGACCGGTTCCGGCTGGCGGAGACCGTCGCCTACCTGTCGCCGTGGCAGATGGCGCGTCAGATCCGCAGCATCACCGAGATCGACGGCTCCGAGATCGAGATCCACTCGCACAACATGCTGGGCATGGCGGTCGCCAACTCGCTGGCCGCCTACCGCGCCGGGGCGAAGTGGATCTCCGCGACGGCCGGCGGCATCGGGGAGCGCGGCGGCAACGCCCCGCTGGCCGAGCTGCTCACCTCGCTGCGGGTGGTCTACGGCGACACCCGCTTCGACCTGAGCCACCTCACCGAGCTCACCAACGCCGCGCTGCGCGGCGCCCGGCTCGGCGACGCCTTCCAGTCCGGCCCCACGGCCCCGCACGCCTTCGCCTACGAGCTGCCCGGCCAGCTGACCCACCCCGAGGCCTACGAGACGCTGGCCCCGGAGATCGTCGGGAACTCCCGCGAGCTGCGGGTGCGCACCCGGCTGACCACGCCGCTGGTCACCTGGGCGCTCGACGAGCTGGCCGAGTCGGTCGACGTCGCCGCCTTCACCTCCTGGCTGACCGTCCGTCAGGAGCGCGACGACCGCGACCTGCTGGACCGCGACGCGATCCGCAAGGCGGCCGTCGAGTTCCAGTCCGTCTGACCGGCCCCACCCCGGTCCGGCTTTCCACCACCACCGGATCCACATCCACCAGAGAACGACTACGGAGATGACAATGTCTGCTGGCACGTTGACCGGCCTGTGCCCCGAATGCGAGACCGATCTGACCACCCCGCCGATGGTGCAGGGCGAGACCATCGCCTGCCCCGAGTGCATGCTGACGCTCCGGGTGGAGGACGTCGTGGAGGGCCGGCTCAGCCTCCAGATGGTCGAGGTGCAGCTTCGCGATTGGGGTCAGTAAGCCCATGGACCGAACTGTCGCCATCGTCGCCGACCGGGTCGGCTGGGAAGAGCGCCGGCTGATCGACGCGGCCGCGGGCCTGGGCCTGAGCGTCGAGTGGGTCAACGACGAGTCCCTCGCCCTGGGTGACCAGGAGTCGGCCTCGCTCGGGGGCTACGCCGCCGTGCTCGTCCGCAGCCGCAGCTACACGCGGGGCGGCCTGATCGCCACCGTCGCGGAGGCGGCCCGGATCCCCACCCTGAACACCGTCTCGGCCATCCAGGCCTGCGAGAACAAGCTGACGCTGCGCGCCCAGCTGCGTGCCGCCGGCGTGCCGGTGCCCGACTTCCGGCTCGTGCTGTCCCGCAGGGACTTCGAGAAGGCCCTGGCCGAACTGCCGCCGCCGGTCGTGCTGAAGCCGGTCTTCGGCGGCATGGGCAAGCGGGTCACCCTGCTGCGGGACGCGGACTCCGCGCACTCGGTCTACGACTACGTCGAGGACCTCGGGCACGGCTTCGAGCAGGCCTCGCTGATCGAGCCCTACCTGGCCGGCGGATCCTCGCTGCGCTGCTTCGTGGTCGGCCGCGAGCTGGTCGCCATCGCCGAGTTCCACAGCGCGGGGACGGACTGGCGCAGCAACGCGGCGCTGGGCAACCGCAACCGCGCCGTCGACCTCGACCCCGAGGTGCAGAAGATCGTCGACGGGGTGCTGGACGTCCTCGGCGAGGGCATCTTCGGCATCGACCTCTTCGCGACGCCCGACGGCTACGTGGTCAACGAGGTCAACCACGCACCGGCCTTCCGGGCGGTCGCCTCGGCCACCGGGGTGGACATCGCCGCGGCCATCGGCCGCTACGTACGGGAGGAGATCGGATGATCCGGGTCGGCATCATCGGGGCCTCCGGGCTCGCCGGCGGTGAACTGATCAGGCTGATCACCCAGCACCCCGAGCTGGAGCTGACCTTCCTCGGCGGCAACGCCAGCGCGGGGCGCCGCCCGGCCGAGCTCCACCCGGGCCTGCGCCTGGACCTCGGGCTGACCATCGAACCGGTCGGCACGGACCTCAGCGGCCGGTGCGACGTCGTCCTGCTCGCCACGCCCGCGACCGCCTCGGCGGAGCTGGCGGCGCGGCTGGCCGACGAGGTGCCCTGCGTCATCGACCTCAGCGGCGCCTTCCGGATCCAGACGCCGGCGCTGCACGACCGGTGGTACCCGGACGTGCACCGTGCCGACGGCCTGGCGGACCGGTTCGTCTACGGCGTCCCGGAGCTGGTCGGCGACCAGCTGCCCGGCGCCGCGCTGATCTCGCTGCCGGGCTGCTTCGCCACCGCGATCACCCTCGGGCTCGCCCCGCTGGTGATCGGCCTCGGCCTCAACCTGAGGACCGTGGTGGTGGACGGCAAGACCGGCTCCAGCGGCGGCGGCCTGTCCCTGCGGACGGCCGACCTGCACCCGCTGCGCAACGGCGCCATCGCGCCGTACGCACCGGCGGGGCACCGGCACGCGGCGGAGGTCAAGGACTTCCTGGAGCGCAGCAAGCCGGGCGGCATCGACTCGCTCAGCATGTCGGCGTACGGGGTGTCGCACGTGCGCGGCCTGATGGCCAGCACCTACGTCTTCACCGACGACGAGGTGGACGCGCGCAGCCTGCACCGCGCGTACCTGCGCTTCTACAAGCAGCGCCCGTTCGTGCGGGTCCGCCGGCACAACGAGACGCTGATCCCGGTGCCGGACCCGCAGGCCGTGCTGGGTTCGAACTTCTGCGACGTGTCGGTCCTGCACGACGAGGAGGCCGGGCGGATCGTCGTCCTGGCGGCGCTGGACAACATGGTCAAGGGCGCGGCGGGCCAGGCGATCCAGGCCCTCAACCTGCGCTTCGGCCTGCCCGAGGAGACCGGGCTGACCCAGCAGCCGGTGATGCCGGCATGACCGGGACGGCAGCCACCGACACCCCGACCGTCGTCAAGCTCGGCGGCAGCACGGTCGACGACCTCGCCGGCACCTGGTGGGACGACCTGGCCCGGTTCGGCCGGGACCGCCCGCTGGTCCTCGTGCACGGCTGGTCCAAGCCGCTGAAGAACCTCAGCCCCCGCTACCACGAGCCCTCGGCGATCCTGCGCGACCGGTACGGCAACCAGAGCCGGTGGACGACGCCCGAGGTCATCGAGGACATCAAGACCGTCAGTGCCGAGCTCGCCGAGGACGTCCTGCGACGCCTGGAGCAGCGCGGCATCACCGCCGAGCGGGTGCTCGGCAGCGACGGCCTGGTGACCGCCGGCGAGGGCGAGCGCTGGTGGTGGAAGGAGAAGCAGCTCGTCGAGCTGGAGAACCTCGTCGGCCCGATCACCGGGGTGGACCCGGCGGTGCTGAAGAACCTCGAGGCCGGCCACGCCTACCTCGTCACCCCGCTGGCGCGGGACGCGGCGGGCCGGGAGGTGAACACCGACGGCGACCGGGCCGCTGCCGCCGTCGCCGGCGGCATCGGGGCCGAACAGCTGGTCCTGGTCACCGATGTCGCGCACCTGCTGATCGACGATCAGCCGGTGCGCCGGATCACGGCGGAGGCCGCGGCCAGGTTCCGGGACAAGGGCGCCACCGGCGGCATGCGCAAGAAGCTGCGCGCCGCGGGGGAGGCCCTGGACCGGGGAGTGGACCGCGTCGTCATCGGCAGCGCACCCGTGACGGACCTGATCGCCGAGCGCACCGGAACCGTCATCACACGAGCGTGAGGAGCAGGGCACGTGGCGAAATCCCGTGTGCTAGTCGTCAACAACGGAACGCTGTCGCTGAAGCAGCTCCGCGGCCGCTTCGAGGAGCTGGGTTCGGAGACGGACGTCGTCCGCGCCGAGGAGGTGCCCGCCGACCTCGGTGGCCGCTACCAGGCGATCGTGCTGAGCGGTACCAAGGTGCGGGCCTATGACAGTGACTTCTACCGGCCGCTGATCGACCTCGTGACCCATGCCGACGTCCCGGTCTTCGGGATCTGCGGCGGCATGCAGATCATCGCCGTCGCGGCCGGCGGCCGGCTCGCCGAGGGGCCGCAGCGGGTGGGCGGCTACGAGGTGCAGGTCGACAAGGAGGAGCCGCTCTTCACCCATGTGAAGCCGACCGTGACGGTGTTCCACCGGCACACCCTCTACCTCCAGGAGGCGCCCGAGGGCTTCCGCTCGATCGGCCGCTCGGAGCACGCCCCGGTGGAGTTCATCCGCTCCGAGGACGGGCGGATCCACGGGGCCCAGGCACATCTGGAGTTCCGCGCCGACGGTCTGGAGATCCTGCGAGGCTTCGCACAGCTCTACCAGTGATGATCCGTCAGCAGGCGCGTGCGGCCGGGCCGTCCGCGACGGCCGGCGCGCCTGGCTGACGGGCCGTCACGCCATGAACCCATCTAGGTACCGAAGGAATGCGCACATGACTGTGGAAGAGACCCAGGCGCCGGCATTCGCCGTTCACCTCAACGGCAGCGGTGGTGCGATCAAGGGCTGGGTGGTCGTCGACTCCCTCGTCGACGGCCTGGCCATGGGCGGCACCCGGATGACCACCGGGGTCACCGAGGAGGAAGTGGCGGGCCTGGCCCGCGACATGACCGACAAGTTCACCCTCGCCGGGCTGCGCATCGGCGGCGCCAAGGCCGGCATCGTCTCCGACGGCACCGACCGCGAGGAGACCTTCCGGACCTTCGGTCGGACGGTGAAGCCGCTGCTGCACGGCGGCATCCACCTCGGCATCGACATGGGCGTCACCCCCGCGGACCGGGCGGTGTTCTTCGCGGAGGCCGGTTACGACCCGCGCTTCCGGCTGGGCGCCCCGGACATGCCGATCGACTGGCGCACCTACTACGAGCCGCTGATCGACTGCACCGGGCACGGCGTGGGGGTGGCCGCGGTCACCGCGCTGGAGGCCAGTGGCCGCACCGGGTCGGCCCGGGTCGTGGTGCAGGGCTTCGGTGCGGTGGGCCGTGCCGTCGCCCGGTTCCTGGAGGACCGCGGCCACACCGTGGTGGGCGTCGCCGACGTCCAGGGCACCATCAGCGCGGACCGGCTGCCGGTGGCCGACCTGGTCGCCATCACCGACGAGTTCGGCCGGATCGACCGCTCCCGCCTGCCGCAGGGCGTCACGCAGTCCGGCGAGCCGGACGCCTGGCTCGACGTCGACGCCGACCTGCTGATCCTGGCGGCGCAGAAGCACGCGATCAACGCCGACAACGCGCACCGGCTGCGCTCGCGCCTGGTGGTGGAGGGCGGCAACCTCGCCTCCAGCGCCGAGGGCAAGGCCAAGGTGCTGGCCGCGGGCGCCACCGTCGTCCCCGGCGTGATCGCCAACATCGGGGGCGCCGGCTCGGCGGCCCTCGCCGTCACCCGGGTCGTCCCGTTCCACCTGGAGGCGGAAGCCCGCAAGGCCTGGGTCTTCGACTGGGTCGGCGACCGGGTGCGGCAGAACACCCGCGACCTGCTGGATATCGCCGCCGCCCGCGCCGGCGACCCGCTGCCCGAGCTGCTCGCCGCCCGCCGCAAGGAGCGCGGATGACCGCCGGCCCGTCCGTCGGCCCGGACCAGGCCCCGCCCCGGGGCAGCGCGGCCGAGTACCTGCGGCGCGGCTGGTGGCGCGAGGAGACCTTCCTCGACGACCTGCGCCGCCAGGCCCGGCTGCGGCCGCGCAAGCTCGCCGTCGCGGCCCGCCGGATCGGCGAGGCGCGCACCGACACCCTGGACTACTCCGAACTGGCCGTGCTGACCGACCGCTTCGCCCTGGCGCTGGTGGAACTCGGCGTCGAGCGCGGCGATTTCGTCGCCGTCCAGCTCCCCAACCGGTGGGAGACGGTGCCGCTGCTGTTCGCCTGCATCCGGGTCGGCGCGGTCATCTGCCCGATCGACCCGGTCTGCCAGGAGGAGGAGCTGCGGCACCGCCTGGAGCTCACCGGCGCCCGGGTCTGCATCACCGTCCCGGAGTGGAACGGCTACCCGCTGGCCGCCCACCTCACCGCGCTGAAGGCCGAACTTCCGCTGGAGCACGTGGTGGTGGTCGGCGGCCGGGACGCCGGGACGCTCTCCTTCGACGAGCACTTCGTCGGCGTCCCGTGGGAGGAGCAGCGCGCGGGCGAGCTGGACGGGCGCGAACTCACGCCCGACGAGCCGTTCGTGGTGCTCTTCACCTCGGGCACCACCGGGGTGTCCAAGGGCGTGCTGCACAGCCAGAACACCATCTACGCGGCCGTCCGGGGCTACGCCGACACCTTCCTGCTCGACGACAGCCTGGTCGCGGCCGTCACCACCCCGCTCGTCCACTACTCCGGCTTCGGCCAGGGCATCCTGACCGGCGTCATGCTCGGCGCCACCGTCGCCTTCCAGGACGTCCGCCGCAACTCCGCCCTGCTCGACCTGGTCGAGCGCTACGGCGCCACGCTGGTCTACGGTCCGCCGTCCACCCTGGCCGACATCGCCAGGTCCCAGCGGGAGGACCCGCGCGACGTCTCCACCCTGCGCCACGCCGTCACCGGCTCCGCGCCGGTGCTCCAGGAGCTGGTGGACGAGGTGCGCGAGACCCTGGGGGCGCGGACCTACTCGGTGTGGGGGATGTCCGAGTTCGGGCCGGTCACCATCACCCGGCTCGACTACAACCCGGACTGGGCGGCCAGCAGCAACGGCGGGCCGATCGACTCCATGGAGCTGCGCGTCGACGACCGCGACGACCCGGGCAAGCGCGCCCCGGTCGGCCGGCTGCGGGTGCGCGGCGCGGCGCAGGCCCTCGGGTACTACAAGCGCGAGGACGTCTTCGCCGCCGAGTTCAACGCCGAGGGCTGGTTCGACACCGGGGACTACGCGCGCGACGACGGCCGCGGCGGCATCCGCATCCTCGGCCGGGCCAAGGACGCCCTGATCCGCGACGACACCGTCGTCCCGATGACGGAACTCGAAGCGATCATCTCCCGGCACCCCGAGGTGACCGAGACCGCGCTGGTCGGGACCACCGGGCGCAGCGACGACCCGATCCTCGCGGTGGTCGTCACCGCCGGCGCGCAGCCCGGGCTGGAGGAGATCCACGCCGTGCTGCGCGAGGCCGGCCAGGACCCGCGCTTCTTCCCGGAGCGCGTGGTGGTCGTCGACGCCCTGCCGAAGACGCTCACCGGCAAGGTCCGCAAGGCCGAGCTGCGCCGCCGCTACGGCGGGCAGTGACCCACGCCGGATCGCCCCGGTCCCGCACCGCCGACCACCAGCCCCCTCCGATCCCTGGAGCACACCCATGCCCGAGCCCGCGAAGGTGACCCTGTCGGCGACGTTGGCCGCCGACGAGGCCCTCGCCCGCAGACGCGCCGCCGGCGAACAGGTCCTGATCATGGCCAGCGGCGAGATCGGCCTGCCGGTCCACCCCGAGCTGAGGGCCCGGCTGGCGGCCGCCGCCGACCGGTCCACCTACGGCCCGGTGGCCGGCAGCCCGGAGCTGCGGTCGGCGGCGGCCGGCTACTGGCAGCGGCGCGGTCTGGCCGCCGACCCGGAGCTGGTCGTCGCCGGGCCGGGCAGCAAGGCCCTGCTGTTCGCCCTGATCATGGCGGTCGGCGGCGACGTGGTGATCCCCCGGCCCAGCTGGGTCAGCTACGCCGCCCAGGCCGAGCTCGTCGGCGCCCGGGTCCTCAAGGTCCCCGTCCCGGCGGGGGAGGGCGGCGTACCGGACCCGGACCTGCTGCGCGAGACGGTCCTGGCGGCCCGCGCCGCCGGGCACGACCCGCGCTCCGTCGTCGTCACCCTGCCGGACAACCCCACCGGCGCCGTCGCCACGCCCGACACCGTCCGGCGGCTGGGCGAGGCGGCCCGGGAGCTGGACCTCGTCATCATCTCCGACGAGATCTACTGCGACCTGGTCTTCGACCCGGCCACGCCGGCGGTCTCCCCGGCCGCGTTCGCACCCGAGCGCACCGTGGTCACCACCGGGCTGACCAAGAACCTGGCGGTGGGCGGCTGGCGGACGGGCGTCGCCCTGCTGCCCGAGGGCGCCGCCGGGCGCCGGCTCCACGCCCGGCTGATCGCCATCGCCAGCCAGATCTGGTCCAGCCCGCCCGCCCCCGTCCAGGTGGCGGCCGCGTACGCCTTCGGCGAGCCGCCGGAGATCGTGGCGCACGTGGCGGCCTCGCGCCGGCTGCACGGGATCGTCGCCGCGGCGACGGCCGAGCGGTTCACCGCCGCCGGAGCGCTGCTGGCGCCGGTCCGCGCCACCTGCTACCTGTACCCGGACTTCGAGCCGCTGCGCGAGCGGCTCCGCTCCGTCCACGGGGTGCGCACCGGGACGGAGCTGGCCCGGCTGCTCACCGACCGCTACGGCGTCGGCGTGCTGGGCGCCGAGGCCTTCGGGGAGGCCGCCGAGCCGCTGCGGCTGCGCGCGGCCACCAGCCGGTTCTACGGCGAGACGGCGGAGCGCCAGCACGCCGCCCTGGAGGCCGCCGACCCGCTCGGGCTGCCGTGGATCCGGGCCGCCATCGACCGGGTCGACGAGGTCCTGACGGACCTCACCGCCCCGTCCACCACCCGGCTCCTGCCGGGCCGACCGCACCAACGAGCCTAGGAGGACCACCGAGATGTCCATACTTTTCGAATGCGAATACCAGGGTGAGCGGTACGTGGGCTTCGAGAAGCCCGTACCCGGGCAGGCTCTGACGCTGTACCGGGTGAACGACGGCCGGCTGCAGGCCGAGTTCATCGCCGCCGAGACCGCCGAGGACGTCGTCGCCGCGATCAAGGCCGAGGTCACCCCGATCACCGTCGAGGGCGGCGAGGAGCAGGTGAAGTACCTGCCGCCACTGCTGCCCGAGGCCAGCGGGAACGCCCTGCTGAGCGGTTTCATGCGGACCCACAAGTCGAAGTTCGAGGGCGAGCCGGGTGAGGACGAGGAGTTCGTCGCGCCGAACTGGTTCTTCAAGGGCTTCGGTTCCTGGCTGCGGCTGCCCGGCGAGACCCTGGTCGTCCCGGAGAAGTCGGTGGCGCTGATCGAGGAGCCGGAGCTGGCCCTCGTCTACGTCAACGACGACGCCGGCAACCCGCGGTACGTCGGCTACACCTTCGGCAACGACCTGTGCGACATCGGCCTGCACATCCAGAACCCGGGCTGGAACCCGTACTGCAAGCTGTGCGACACCTCGATCACCCCGTGGCTGTTCCTCGGGGAGCCGCCGGCCTCGGTGACCGGCCGGGTCGTCATCGAGCGGGACGGCGTCCCCGCCTGGGAGGGCCCGTTCGACTGCGGCGAGGACGCCCTGTACTTCAAGATCCAGGACATGGTGGACAACCTGTTCGAGTACCCGGCGCTGCGCCGCCCGGGTCTGGTCAACTACGTCCTGCTCGGCGCCGACAAGGCGAGCTTCCACGACGGTTTCCGGATCGCCCACGGCGACCGCATCACCATCGACTTCAAGAGCCACGGCGTGGTGCTGGAGAACGAGGTGACGTTCACTCAGTCCAACTACCCGGCCTAGTCGTTCGGGGCTCGCCGCCGTTGGCCGGTTCCCGCCCTTCTGGCCCGATCCGCCTGCCCGGTGGGGTTGTCCGCCCCGCCGGGCAGGCGGGTTCCTGCGGAGTGTCCACCATGTGAGACAGTCTCGCCGCCGCATCGGAAGCCCCGCGGCCACCCCCGCGGCCGACTGTCCGGAGAGCCGTTCCGGGCCCGTGAACTGCACGTTTGATGGTCCGTCAACTCTGTTCAGCGCGAAGCCGAGTGTCGTCCACCGGGCTCGCCGTACCCGCTACTTCCGCCAGAACATAAATAAGTCCATCATCTCTGCGGGAAACGGGATGACCGGGCGGTCGGCGGTTGTTGCGGCTGGCAGCGCGCTGCGTGGGGGCCGGGGGGCTTTGGCGTGCGACGAACCGGCGCGCGACGAACCGCTCTCCGCCCGCAGTCGGCTCACCCCGTACCGCAGCAGCGTCCTGAATCCGCATTCGTATGAGAGTTCGAGGTATCAAGCATGGCAACCTCCCAGACCGGGCTGTCGGCAAGCTCCCCTCCGGACACACCCTCCGCGGAGGAGAGCCGGAAGCTCCCGATGTCCCCCCTGCTGGCGCTGGCCACGGCCGCCTTCGTGATGGTGCTGACCGAGGCGCTGCCCGCCGGCGTGCTGCCCGAGATGGCGCGCGACCTCTCGGTCAGCGAGTCCGCGGCGGGGCAGGCGCTGACGATCTACGCGATCGCCACCGGCGTCTCGGCCATCCCGCTCGCCGCGGCCACGGCCGGCTGGCGCCGCAAGCAGCTGGTCCTGGTGGCGGTGGTGGCCTTCATCCTCGCCAACACGGTCACCGCCATCTCGTCGAGCTACGTCCTGACCATGGGGTTCCGTCTCGTCGCCGGTGTGGCCGCGGCCGCCGTCTGGGGTGAACTCGTGGTGTACGCGCGCCGGCTGGCACCGCCGCACCTGGTCGGCCGGGCCATCGCGATCACCATGATCGGCATCCCGCTCGCCCTGTCGCTGGGCATCCCGGCGGGCACCTTCCTCGGCAAGGTCTTCGGCTGGCGCCTGACCTTCGGTCTGATCACCGCCGTCACCGTGCTGCTGCTGCTCTGGATCATCGCGTCCGTGCCCGACCACCCGGGGCAGAAGGCCGAGCACCGCGAGCCGATCCTCCAGGCCCTGCGCCTGCCCGGGGTGTCGATCATCCTGGTCGTGGTGGCCGCGTACGTGCTCGCCCACAACACCTTCTACACGTACATCGCCTCGTTCCTCGACGAGAACAAACTGGGGGACAACCGCGACACCGTCCTCCTGGTCTTCGGCCTCGCCTCGATGCTGAGCATCTGGATCACCGGCACGCTGATCGACCGCTACCTGCGCGAACTGACCATCGCCAGCTGCGTCCTGTTCACCGTGGCGGCGGTCTTCCTCGCGCTGACGCCGGGCAGCCCGGTGGCCGTCTACGGGGCGATGGTGCTGTGGGGCCTCGGCTGGGGCGGCCTGGCCACCCTGCTGCAGACCGCCGTCACCAACACGGGCGGCAGCCGCGGCCAGGCCCTGCTGGTCACGGTCTGGAACTCGTTCATGGCCGGTGGCGGCGTGGCCGGCGGGGTGCTGCTCTCGGCGGCCGGCCCGGGCTCGTTCCCGTGGACCGTGCTGGTGCTGGTGATCCCGCTGATCGCCCTCGTGTTCGCCGCCCGTACGCACGCCTTCCCGGCGAAGCGCGCGGAAGCGGTCTGATTCTCCCGGCAGATGGCAGTGGCTCCCGCCCCCCGGGGGGAGGCC
>NZ_JBHWUI010000190.1:0-9700 GCF_042737525.1 Kitasatospora sp. NPDC059973
CCCCATGGCGGCCCGCCGGCGCTCCTCCCGCCCGCGCGGTCACGACGGTTGCGCCGCCCGGGTGAAGCCGGGCGGCGCGGCGGGACGGTGGAGAGGGCGGCGGGGCGGACCGGCGGCCAGCGGGACGGCACGCGGACCGCGCCCGGGGGCGCTCAGTTGGGCGAGCTGTGCTCGGCGCGCCAGGCCTCCCAGCCGGCCGCCGAGGCCACCTTCGCCTCGCGTAGCGCCCGCTGCGCGACGGCCGTCGCGACCGCCGTCGGCGGGGTCTCCAACCGCCTGATCCACGTACGCCCGGCCGTGGCCAGCGCCGCGCACACCATGGCCGCACCGGCCGCGCCGAGCACCGCGCCGATGCCCGTGAGAACCGCTCCGCCGGCCAGCAGCGAACGGTTGACCTGGAAGCCACTGAGGAAACTGTCATTGGTCGCCATGCGTCCACCATGGGCGCAGTCGGCGATCCCCGCACGCCGAGCTGCTCCGGGGTGCGGGAGCCGGGCCCGTCCGCGACGCTGGCCCCAGGGCCGCCGCGAACGGCCCGGCAGGCGGGCCCGGCGACGGACCCGGCGACGGACCCGGCAGGCAGGCCCAGGAGGACACCCGATGGTCGATCTCGAACAGCTCGCCGTGGAGCACGCGGCCAAGGCCACCGAGAGCCCGCACGGGCGCAGCGCCCACCTCGTGGTGCACGACGGCGTGCTGCGGCAGACCGTGATCGCGCTGACCGCCGGAACGTCGCTGGACGAGCACAACGCCCCCGCCGCCGCGAGCATCCAGGTGCTGCGGGGCCGGGTCTCGCTCACCGTCGCCGGGCATCTGCAGGAGCTGTCGGCGGGCCAGCTGCACCCGATCCCGCAGGACCGGCACGGGCTGCTGGCCCACGTCGACTCGGTGGTGCTGCTGACGGCGGTCACGGCGTAGCCGCCCCCGCCGGACGACGCGGCCCATAGCGGCCCATAGCGGCCTACGGCGCGGCCGCGCCCAGCACGGTGGGGGCGACCAGCTGGAGGCCGCGCAGGAAGTCCCGCCCGGTCGGCGCCATCTCGGGCGCGGCCAGCCACTGGGCGGCCAGGCCGACCAGCAGCGCCTGGTAGAACATCCCGCGGGCCAGTTCGTCCTCGGTGTCCGGCACCTCGGCGAGGCCCTGGAACAGTGCCGCGAGCCCGAGCCGCCCGCCCTTCTGCGCCGCGGTGAGCGCCGCCGCCAGCTCGGGTGCCCGGTCGGTCTGCACCATCGCCTCGAACTGCGCCGCCCAGAGGCCCCGGTGCTCGACGAAGGTCTCCTTCACCCCGTCCCAGACCGCGACGAACCGTTCCTCCGGCCCGTCCGCGAGTTCGTTCGCGCGCGCCACCACGGCGCCCAGTGCGACGCCCCACTCCCCCGTCGCCTCGATCAGCGCCGCGTTGAGCAGCGCCTCCTTCGAGCCGAAGTGGTAGCCGATCGCCGCCAGGCTGACGCCGGAGGCGGTGGCGATGTCCCGGGCGGTGGTGCGCCCGTAGCCCTTCTCGTACAGACAGCGCTTGGCGCCGGCCAGCAGGTCCTCACGATTTCCCATGGCCCGATGCTACGGCCTGCCTGGACAAATGTCTTGCACGTTCGTCTCACACGGAAGCCTGAGACAAATGATTTAGACGCTTGTACTAGACAAGCGTCTGACACGCCCGTACCGTCTTCCCCATGACCGCAACCACCGGCCGCGCAGGCCGTCGCGAATGGATCGGCCTGGCCGTCCTCCTGCTCCCCACGCTCGTCCTGACCATGGACATGGGCGTGCTCTTCTTCGCCGTCCCGTACATCTCCACCACGCTGGCGCCGAGCGGCACCCAGCAGCTGTGGATCATGGACATGTACTCGTTCCTGCTGGCCGGGCTGCTGATCACGATGGGCTCGCTGGGCGACCGGATCGGCCGGCGCCGGCTGCTGATGATCGGCGCCGCCGGTTTCATCGGGGCCTCGGTACTGGCCGCCTACGCCGACGGCGCGGGCCAGCTGATCGCCGCCCGCGCCGTGCTCGGCGCCGCCGGGGCGACCGTGATGCCCTCGACCCTCGCGCTGATCCGGAACATGTTCCACGACCCCAAGCAGCGGCAGATCGCCCTCGGCGCCTGGGGCGGCGTCCTCACCACCGGCGCCACGCTCGGCCCGGTCGTCGGCGGGTTCCTGCTGGCCCACTTCTGGTGGGGTTCGGTCTTCCTGGTCGCCGTCCCGGTGATGGCCCTGCTGCTGGTCGTGGCCCCCTTCCTGCTGCCCGAGTACCGCTCCCCGCGGCAGGGCGGCTTCGACCTGCTCGGCGCCGGCCTCTCGCTGGCCTCGATCCTGCCGCTGGTCTACGGCGTCAAGACCCTCGCGGTGGACGGCTGGAGCCCGCTCGCCGGCGCGGCCGTCCCGGTCGGGCTGGCCTTCGCCGCCCTCTTCGTCCTCCGCCAGCGCACCGCCGCCGCCCCGCTGCTCGACCTGAGCCTGTTCAGGATCCGCGCCTTCACCGGGGCGATCAGCGTCAACATGGTCGCGATGTTCGCGATGATGGGCTTCACCCTCTTCACCTCGCAGTACCTGCAGCTGGTCAAGGGCATGAGCCCGCTGACGGCCTCGCTCTGGTCGCTCGTCCCCAGCGTGGGCGTCGGTGCGGCGGTCGGGCTGGGCGCGGCGCTCGCCGGGAAGGTCCGGCCGGCGGTGCTGATGGCCGGCGGCTTCCTGATCGGCGCGGCCGGCTTCGCGATGATGACCCAGGTCGGCGCCGACTCGCCGCTCGCCCTCATCCTCTCCGCGGCGGGGGTCCTGGCCGCCGGCACCGTCGGCACCATGACGCTCACCGCCGAGATGGTCGTCTCCGCCGCACCGATCGAGCGGGCCGGTACCGCCTCCGCCACCTCCGAGACGGCGGTCGAGCTCGGCAGCTCGCTCGGCATCGCCCTGCTCGGTGCGGCCGGCGCCGCGGTCTACCGGTCCCGGCTGGACGGCGCCCTCCCGGCCGGGATCGACGGCGAGGCCGCCCGCACCGCCCAGGACACCCTCGGTGGGGCGGTCACCGTCGCCGCCCAGCTGCCCGGCCGCCTCGGCACCGAGCTGCTCGACACCGCCCGGGCCGCCTTCACCGACGGCCTGCACGTGGCCGCCCTGGTCGGCCTGGTCTTCGCGGTCGGCGCCGCCCTCCTCGCCTACCGCCTGATGTCCCACCTCCCCGCCCGGCCGGCCACGGACGACACCGAGGGCGTCAAGGGTGCCGGGGGTGCCGAGGGCACCGACCGGAAGGGCGCCGAACCCGCCGCCGTCTGAGCGAAGAAGCTGATCGGAGCAACCCGCCCCCGCGCGTCATCAAGAGCCCCCGCCCACCCGGGCGGGGGCTCTCGCCCGTCCGCCCGGAGGCTGTCGCCGGCCGGCTCCGGCGTGCCAGGCTGCCGGGCATGTCACACAGTGCTGAGCACGAACGGGTCCGGGCCGGTTACGACGTCGTCGCGGAGGAGTACCGGCGGCGGATCGGCGGTGAGTTGGCCCACAAGCCGGTGGACCGGGCGCTGCTCGGGCTCGTGGTGGAGGAGGCCCGGGGCGGGCCGGTGGCGGACCTCGGCTGCGGGCCGGGGCACGTCGCGGGGTGGCTGGCCGGGCACGGCGCGGCGGTGGTCGGGATCGACCTGTCGCCGAGGATGGTGGAGATCGCCCGGCGGGAGCACCCCGCGGCCGAGTTCCGTGAGGGGGACCTCCTGCGGCTCCCGGCGGCGGACAGGGAGTTCGCGGCCGCCGTCGCGCTCTACTCGGTGATCCATCTCGGGCCGGGCAAGCTGCGGCCAGCCTTCGAGGAGATGCGGCGCGTGCTGAGGCCGTCCGGCACCCTGCTGGTCTCCTTCCACCTCGGCAGCGAGGTGCGGCGCCTGGACGAGTGGTGGGGGCACTCCGTCGCCATCGACTTCCACTTCCTGGAGTCGGAGCGGGTCGCCGACCTGCTGACGGAGGCCGGGTTCACCGTCGAGGCGCGGCTGGAGCGGGCCGGCCTCCCGGAGGAGGCGGCCACCCGACGGGGCTACCTGCTGGCCCGTCGGGACACCGACCCGACCGGGGGCTGACCTCACGGGGCCGCGGGCCGGACACACCGCCGGGAGCGCGGGCCGGCCGGCTACTCGACGGGCGAGCCGAAGCGCGCCAGGTAGTGCCAGACCCGCTTGAGGGCCTGCGGATCGTGCCGGCCGGTGCGGACGGCGTCACCGATGACGCGCGGGTCGAGCAGCCCGTCCTCGGCGATCGCGAGGCCGAGGGCGACGAACTCGGGCCCCCGGTAGTCGGGGTGGCGGCTCAGCTCCTCGGTCGACAGCCGCAGGCCGGGGTGCCAGGCGAGCGGGCACGGCAGCCGGCGGGCCCGCTCCTCGACCGCGGTGCCCCGGTAGCTCGGGTCCAGCACCACCGCCTCCACGTCCCCGTCGAGCCGGACCGGCCCGTGCACCTGGGCCTCGATGTAGTCGTCCAGCTCATCCGCGTCGTCGGCCTCGGCGAGGGCGATCAGGGCCATCCGGTCGGCGGTGCCGAAGTCGGACGGGTCGAGGTAGCTGTCCGGGTAGCAGAAGGTGGCCCGGGCGAGGGCGTGCGGGGCGAGCCAGAGATGGGCGGAGCCGAAGCGGGGCGCCGCGCCGACGGGCTTGCGCCGGTAGTCCAGCGCCCCGTACACCGGGCGCTCCTCGGCCGGGGCCTCGTCGTAGGCGCCGCCGAAGATCCGGCTCTCCCAGCGCCAGCGGTCGCCGCCGGGGTGGGCGGTCAGGCCGCCGTTGCCGGTACCGGTGACGAACTGGGAGCGGTAGACGCCGTCCTGGGCGAGCGCCTCCAGGATGTCCCGGCCGCCGTCGGCCCGGTCGGGGTGGAAGTTGAGGGTGATGCGCAGTCCGGCGGCGAGCGGGCCGCCGGTGGCGAGCGACGTGACGTGCCGCAGGGCTCGTTCCTGGGCGGGGCTGGGGGTCGCGGGGCTGGGGGTCGCGGGGCCGGCCGTGTCGATGCTCATCGCGGCAGTCTGGCCGAGGCCGGCCGCCCTCCGCACCCGAGTTCCCGCCGGACGGACGGCGCGCCCGGTCCTGAGCTGCGGGGCCGGGCGTGCCAGGGCAGCCTGGGGTTCGACGGGAACACCGGGAGAGCGGCGGGAGGGCCGATGCCGGACCGGGAGCCGGGGCGAGAGGCGGAGCCGGGGCCGGGGCCGGGGCCGGGGCCGGGGCCGGGGCCGGGGCCGGAGGCGGAGGCGGACGGCGCGCGGTCGCCGGGCGGTGGCGAGCCGGACTACCGGTTCTCGCTGGCCAACGAGCGGACCTTCCTGGCCTGGATCCGGACGGCACTCGGCCTGCTCGCGGGCGGCATCGCCGTCGACCAGCTGACCCCCGACGTCGCCCCCGCGCCGCTGCGGATCGCCCTGGCCGTGGTCTGCGCCCTCGGCGGGGCGGTGCTCGGTGCCACCGCGTACCGGCGGTGGATCCGCGTCGAGGCGGCGATCCGCGCCGGGGCGCCGCTGCCGGGCACCCGGGTCCTGCTGGTGCTGTCGGTCGGGGTGGCGCTGGTGGCGGCGGTGTTCTGCGGCCTCATCATCGGATACGGCAATTGACCCGGTGGCCGGAATTCACCGCGGGGCCTGCGACTAATCGCCATCCGCCTGGTCGACACCTGGTTTTTGACCAGCGTTTCCCGACCGGTGTATACGTTCGCCTCCGCAGCCATGCATACTGGCCAGGTCGGGCGCTTTGCCCACCCGTGACTCTAGACAAGAAGGGACCGGTGGCCGGGGATGCTGCGGAACGGTCTTGAGCCCTGGCACCTCCTGGTGGTGCTGGCTGTCGTAATCCTGCTGTTCGGATCGAAGAAGCTGCCGGAGATGGCCCGTGGCCTCGGCAAGTCGATGCGCATCCTGAAGGCGGAGACCAAGGCGCTGCGCGAGGACGAGGCTCCGGCCGCGGACGCCGCTGCCGCCGCCGCGCCGGGTACGGCGCAGAGCACCGCTGCTCCGCAGGCGCAGACCGCGCCGCAGCAGCCGGTGGCCCCGCAGGTGGTCGCGCCGACCAATGTGACCAAGGCCACCGAGACCCCCCGGACCACGACCACGGCCTGAGGCTTCTCCGACGAAGCCCCCACCGGCAACGGTGGGGGCTTCGTCGTGTCCGCGCCCCGCCGTGGCCGGCCGGTCCGTTCGGAGCAGCCCGGCGGGCGGGACCGGTGGCACTGCGACAGGCTGAGCGGGATGTCCGCGACCCCGACCCCCCTCGCCCAGGAGCACCGCGTCGACGTGCGGGCCTGGTTCCTGCTGCTCGGCTCGTTCGCCGTGCTGATGCTCGCGTACTTCACGCTGCCGCTGCGCTACTTCGGCGAACGCCGCCCGGTCCTCAGCTGGCTCGTGTTCGCCGGTGTCCTGACCCTGCTGAGCGGCCTGCTGCTGGGCCGGGTCCTCGACCTGCTGCGCGGGACGGGCCGACGGCCGGGGCTGTGGCTGGTCGTGCTGATCTGCCTGTCGATGAACGTCTTCGCGGGCACGTACTACGTGCTGGCCGCCTCGGTGGGCGAGTTCGACGGCCTGCACACCCGGCTTGACGCGCTCTACTTCACCGTCGTCACGATGGCCACCGTCGGCTACGGCGACATCACGGCGGCCGGGCAGGGGCCCCGGCTGGTGGTGATCCTGCAGATCGTCTACAACTTCGTCTTCCTCGCGACCGCCGCCGGGACACTGACGCAGCGGCTCCGCACCGGGTTGGAGAGCCGGCTCCCCCGGGCGCCGGACGGGGAGCACCGGCACGGTCTCCACCGCCGCCGTCACCGGGCGGACGAGCAGGGCGAGCAGGGCGAACAGGACGGACAGGGCGACTGACGAGGGCCCGGCGGGCCGTCAGCCGTGGCTGGTGTCGATCACGCAGAACCGGTTGCCGTCGGGATCGGCGAGGACGACGAAGTCCGGGTCCTCGGGGTAGCTGTCCCAGTCGACCGAGCTGGCTCCGAGCGCGAGCAGGCGCTCGATCTCGGCCGCCTGCTCGGCGGCGTCCGCCGTGTACAGGTCGAGGTGGACGCGGGGGTGCTCCTGGAGGGGCGATTCGCTGAGGCCGAGTGCCAGTTGCACGCCCGGCCCCTCGGCGGGTTCCAGGACGGCCCAGTGGTCCTCGACCTCGTCGCGGGCCGCGTAGCCCAGCGCCTCCGTCCAGAAGTCGACGGCCCGCCGCACGTCCGCGACACCCAACACGATGGATCCGATGGTCAACATGGTCCCGATTCTGCCCGGTCGCGGGCCACGGCCACCGGGAATTCCATCCGGGTCGCCCGGGGCGACGGGCGGATGGCCCATCACCCCGGCACGGGCGTCCGGTCAGTGCGGTATGGCGTGGCGCCCAGGTTTCTTCTGCGGGGCGGTGCGGTGGTGGGTTTCGGGGCCGTAGTGGCCGGCCTGGCGGGCGATCCAGGCGTATTCGTGGGTGCCGTCAGGGCGGGTGCGGAGCTCCCAGCGGCCGTGGGGGGTGATGGGTGAGGGTGGCGGTGGGGGGTGGTGGTTGATCTTGAGGGTGGTGAGGACGCCGAGGGCGACGGTGGTGAGGGCGAGGGCGAGGAGGGTGAGGAGGGCCGCGCCGACGAGGAAGTTGGCGGTGCCGGTTCTCATCGGCGGATCCCGAGGACGCGGTGGCCGAGGTGGGCGGCGAGGTCGTGGAGGAGGTCGTGGGCCTGGGCGTGGGTGAGGGGGAGGGCGAGCTGTTCGCCGGGGCCGGTGTGGATGTCGAGGTCGACGGCGAGGCGGAGCTGGAGGGTGGCGTCGGGGACGGGTTCGACGGTGAGGTAGGCGACGGTGGTGCGCTCGGTGTGGGTGGTGGTGGTGACGAGGGGGATCAGGACTCCCACGGCTGGTTCCTTCCGGTGTCGCGGGGGTGTGGGGGGTCGGGTTCGGGGGTGGTGCTCACGCGGCGGAGTCCAGTTCGAACCAGACGCGCTTGCCGTGCTTGCGGGGGTCGGTGCCGAAGCGGTGGGTGAGGGAGCGGACGAGGTGCAGGCCCCGGCCGGAGAGGGCGTAGGGGTCGGCGGGGGTGCGGGGTTCGGGGAGGTGGGGGTTGTCGTCGGCGACGGAGACGCGCAGGGTGTGGTCGCGCAGGAGGACGACGACGAGCGGGGCGGGGCTGCCGCCGTGGCGCCAGGCGTTGACGTAGAGCTCGCAGAGGGCGAGTTCGGCGTCGTGGATGAGGTCGTCGGGCCAGCCGGCGAGGTCGAGGGCCTCGCGCAGCTCCTCACGGGCGGCGGACCAGTCGGGCGGTTCGGGCAGGGTGAAGGCACACATGAGGGACCTCCGAAGAGAGGCGGAGAGGGGTCGGGTGGGTGTGGCGGAACCGGCGGATACGTCGCCGTGAGCCAGGCCGGAACGGGACTGGGAGTGCCGCGTACGGCTGCTCTGCGGTGCGCGGGCAGCAGGCGCCTACTGCCCTGGGAACAGGCGTTACTGACGATCCATCGGATCGATGTGAGATAGACCATAGCGCAAAGCGTCTTCAATTGAAGGCGCGATGCGGAAGGATCCCCCTCACGTGGGAACGTGGGGCCCAATCCCCCTCAAACCTCGATGGACCGACTCATCGCGCACGCGGCAGACTGCTCCCACGCCACACTGAGAGGACGACATGCCGCTTCGCCGCGACCCAACCCTTCGCCAGCGCCGCCTCGGTGCCGAGATGCGGAAGATGCGAGAGCAAGCCGGTCTCGGCGGCAGCCAGCTCGCCCGCGCGCTCGGGCTGAACCCCACGCAGGTCACGCAGATGGAAACAGGGAAGATCGGCGTCAGCGCCGAACGCCTTCGGACCGTCGCAGCCGCATGCGATTGCAAAAACGCTCCCCTGGTCGACGCGCTCGCCGACATGGCTACCGAACGAGGGAAGGGCTGGTGGGAGGAGTACCGAGGCAAGCTGGCAACCGACTTCCTCGAAGTGGCAGAGGTCGAGGGCCACGCCAGCGGGCTCTACACCTGCACGACCACCTACATTCCTGGACTTCTCCAGACGAGTGCCTATGCCTCAGCCGTGTTCTCGCGCGCCACACCACTGCCCACCCAGCAGGACATCGGCTTGCGAACCGAGTTCCGGATGAAGCGGCACCAGATCCTCCATACCCAAGGGGTTCCCTACCAGGCATTCATCCACGAGGCAGCACTACGGATGCAGTTCGGCGGCCCAAGAATCCTCGCAGAACAGCTCGGCGCCCTGATCGAGGCGTCCGAGGCTCCGAGCATCACGATCAGAGTCATGTCGTTCGACACCGACACCTTTCCCGGGTCCAGCGAGAACCTCACGTTCGCCGAAGGCGTGACTCCGGAGCTGGATACGGTCCAGATGGATGTCGCCCACGCTGTCCAGTTCTTCGACTCCCCGGCGCACCTGTCGAGCTACCGCTCGGTCTTCGCCCGCTTGGACGCTGCCGCCCTGCCCGAGGACAAGTCACGAGAATTCATCCGATCAATCATGAAGGAAATCGAGGGTCGGTATGCCTGATACCTGGCAGAAATCCAGTTACAGCGGTGCACACGATGAGTGCGTCGAGGTCCGCGCGGTCGACGGACTGATCGAGCTGCGCGAGTCAGACGACGGCGAGATCATCGTCCGCACCACCCCCCTCAAGTTCGCCAAGTTCCTCCAGGGCGTCAAAGCCGGCGAGTTCGACCACCTCACCGACCCCACGACCTGACCCCATCGGCGGCGCCCACGACACCACGGGCGGGGCGCCG
>NZ_JBHWUI010000190.1:9710-14703 GCF_042737525.1 Kitasatospora sp. NPDC059973
CTCGCTCAACCGAGCGAGGGCCGCCGATCCACACCCGTCCCCAACTTGGCGAATCAGCCCCTCACCGGGGCGTACTTCGAAGGCATCCTGATTCCGTCGGTCCGACGACGAGGGGAGCATGTTGTGGGTGTGCTGATCGGCTTCGACGAGTTCGACGGCATGTTTGAGAGCCTTCAGCGCAGCGCCTTCCGGCTGGAGACCCGCCGCCGGTACCGCTCGGACGAGCAGACCGAGACCTACCGGCGTTTCGCCGCCGGACAGGCACCCGGCTGGGACCTGGATGACCCCTGGTGCCGTTCGCGCCGCGAACAGGCGGCCCTGGGCAAGCGTTTCGAGCGAGTGAGGATCATGGACAACCCGCCGACCCTCGGGCAGCGGTACCTCCTCGACAACGCCGAACGGAACGGCGCCGTCGGCGAGGACATCCGCTACCTCTGGCGCGCCGACGCCGACCGCCTGAGCCTTCCGAACGAGGACACGTGGCTGTTCGACTCCCGTGTGATCGCCCTGCTGCGGTTCGACGCCGATGACGACCTCATCGGCGTCGAACTGATCAATGACCCTGTTCAGGTCGCCCGCGCCTGCCAGGCGCGGGATTCCGCCTGGCGTTTCGCCACTCCACACCGCGAGTTCAGCGCCGGGGTACCGTCCGACCAGTGAGCACCGGATTTCAACCGGCTCGAAAGCCGGCAAGCTACCGGGAGATCCTTGCCCGTATGGCATCCGTGGCCCTCCTTTCGGAGGAAGGCCCAAGGGACTTCTCTGACCCGTTGTGAATGAGGTAGAGAGCAAACATGGATAGCTTCGGCTGGCAAACGTCCAGCTATTCCGGCGCGAATGCCGACTGCGTCGAAGCCAGCGCAGTCGACGGACTGACCCAATCGGCGGCCCTCGGTCCAGCCCGGTCGTGCGGCCAAGGCGCGTCCCGACCGGCCACTCCCGGTGCGGAGTTCACGCCCGGACACCGAGAGCAAGCCGTGCCTGCTGATAGTCGGTGCTCACATGCCAGAAGGTACCTGAGCCCGGAACCGCGCGTAGCGCGTTGCGTGGTGCCAGGCGGCATCGCGAGTCTGGCAGGCTCGCAGGACCTCCAGCGGGTCGGTGACCAGCTCCATCTCCACGGTGCGCTCTCCTTCGAAGTGGAAGCGCGCAACCGTGCGGGAGTCGAAGAGCCAGAAATCCGACAGCCCTGCCAGTCCCGCCGCTGCCGCGTCCGAGCGCCACATGTACCGGATGTCTTCGCCGGCCGCCACGTTGGTCCGGGCGCACGCCAACAGGTACCGCTGCCTCTCGGTCGGCGGATCATCCACCAGACGGACCCGCTCGAACCTCTTGCCCTTGCCCACCATGCGGCGCACGTTCTCGAACCAGGGGTGCCCGACCTCACCTGCCGTGTCACCGGTACGAAGGAACTCGTCGTAGGAGGGCATCTGCTTGTCGGAGAGGTAGCCGGTCCGCGTCTCCAGTCGCCACGCGGTGTGCTCGAATCCGTCGTTGATGAACTCGGTGATCCTCTGCTGAGGCACGAACTCCGGTACTGACGTGGCCTTCTTCGGTGCGAACCTCACGAGGGCTCGCGGGGGACGACGACGAAGCCCTCATCGTCCCTCACGTACTTGAGTTGCGTCACGTCCTCGGGGTCCGTCTCGGCGTACCCCTGGACGACCGGCAGCCGTACGGGGCGCCCGGCCCCGCGCTCAGCCCGCTATGAGCGCGTCCCACTGGTCGCGGGTCGGGCCGTCGTGTTCCGGCTCGAAGTCGGGGTGGGCGGCCAGCCAGGCGGTGACGTGGCGGTCAACCTCCTCGGTGGCGTAGGCCTCGTCCGGTCGCGCCACCAGGTGCCGCACCTTGGCGCGGGCCCGCATGACGACCGGGTCCTCGAAGGCGCAGGTGGCCACGGCCGCCGCCCGCCGCTCCGGGGGCGGCGCGCTCTCGGCGAGCCGCTGCTCGTTGGCGCGGTCGGACGCCACCTGCGCGTCGAACCACGGGCGGAGGGCCTCCGCCGTCCACGCGTGGTAGCCGGCGGGGTCCGCGACGACCTCGTCGACGTGTCCGGCGAGGTACTGGGCGGCCCGCAGGCCCAGGGACACCCCGTGGCCCGAGGTGGGGTTGGTGTGGATGAGGCTGTCCCCCGCGTTGACCAGACCCGTGACGACCGGTCCCTCCGCGTCGGCGAGCGCCGTCCAGCGGTTGTCCAGGCCGGCCATCGCCAGCACGGCCGACTGCGGCTCGGCGTCCAGGTCGAGCCAGGCGGCGCAGGCGGGGAAGCGGCGCGCCACGGCCTCGAACACCTCGGGGTCGGTGAGCGCGCCCCGGGTCGGATCCGCCGTGGAGAGCAGCAGGTTCACCGCGAAGGTGTCGTTGTCGGAGGGGAAGACCCCGGCCAGCGCGAACGACGCGGCCGAGCCGGTCTTCACCCCCCGCCCCGGGTCGCGCGGGCCGTCCGCCCGCAGGCGGTACCAGCGACACAGGTAGGCGATCCCGATGCGGTGGCTCTCGACCACCGGCGGCCGGCAGCCCGCCTCCACCAGCCAGGCGGGCACCGGCGAGCGCCGGCCGGCCGCATCGACGACGAGGTCCGCCCCGAAGGTCTCCGCGCCGACCCGCACACCGGTGACCCGGACGGGCCGCCCCTCCCCCACGGCGAGGCCGCTCACCCGGCTCCCCCGCCGCACCTCCACGGCGGCCTCCCGCCGCACGGCCGCGGTCAGGGCGGCCTCCAGCACGATCCGGCGGGTGCGCAGGGTCACCAGGTCCTCGTCACCGTCCCGGTGCGGCGGGTGCTCGTCGAACCAGTCGAAATCGTGGAACTCCCGGGCCCCGCGCGCCAACAGGTCCTCGTAGACGTCGGGCGCCTCGGCCCGCAGCACGGTGCGCACCGGTGCGAGCAGCGAGTGCGGCTGGACGGCCTGCGGGACCCGCGGCCTGCCCCACCCGAAGAAGTCCTGCTCCAGGTCCGCGCCGGCCTCCCGCGCGTCCTGTTCGTACAAGGTGACCGTGTGACCCCGCCGACCCAGCATCAGCGCCGTCCCCAGCCCGCTGATGCCTCCACCGATCACTGCAACCCGCGCCACTGAGCTCCCCTTCGCGTCGTGTTGCGAAACGAGCCTACCGCTGGGCGATCTTGGACCGGGAGCCGGGAGCCGGGAGCCGGGAGCCGGTGGCCCCGTCACGGAAGGGGCGGGGGTCCGGAGCGACGGACCGGGCACGGCCCCGGCCGCCGGGTCAGTCGTCCTGGTCGCGCTCGTCGGAGCCGTTGAGGGCGGTGATCAGCGTGCTGAGGCGGGTGTTCCAGTTCTGGGCCGTCTGGGCGTCGATCGCGTGCTTCTTGGCGAGGTCCCGGACGGTCCGCTGCGCGTTCTTCAGCTCCTGTGCGGCGTCCTCCTCCTTGCCCTGGTTGAGGCGGGCGGCGGCGCCGTCGAGGGTGTGCAGCAGATCGAGCTGGCGGTCGCGCTCCTTGGTCATCTGGGTCTGCGCCACCGCCCCGCGAAGGGCGTTGAGCTGGACGGCCGGGGCCTGACCGCGCGGCGGGGTGGTGGCGGCGGTGGGCGTGGCCGACGGGGTCGGGAGCGCCGTCGGGGTGGTGGGCGCGGCCGTGGTCGGCGTGGGCGTCGCGGCGGCCGAGACCGACCGGGTCGGCTTGGGCGGCGGCGCGGCGGTGGGCGTGGCCGGGTCGTCGAAGGCGGTGATCGCGAGCATCGCGGCGCCCGCGACCCCCACCAGGCCCAGCGCGCCGAACAGCAGCGGCTTGCGGCGGCTCTCCCGGACGGGCCCCTCGCCGTCCGGCACGGGGGGCATCGCCGGCACCGGCGCCATCACCGAGGTCGCGGCGGGCGCGGGCCGGAACGGGACCGGCGGCAGCAACTGGGTGGCCTGACCGGCCGCACCGGTGGCGAGCAGCTCACTGGTCGGGTCCGAGAAGGCCAGCCCCGGAATCGTCGCCAGCAGCTCGGCGCGCGCGGCCGCGCCGGTGCCGGGCCGGTCGGCCGGGTCCTTGGCGAGCAGGCGCAGCACCGCCGCGTCCAGCGCCGGCGGCACCCCGGCCCGCCGCGCGGACGGCGGCAGCGGCTGCTCGGTGACGTGCTTGAACGCGATCGCCACCGGCGTCTCGGCGGTGAACGGCGGGGCGCCGGTGAGCATCTCGGTCAGCACGCAGCCGACCGCGTACAGGTCGGTGCGCCCGTCCAGCTCGGCGGCGGTGGCCTGCTCGGGCGACAGGTAGGCGGCCGTGCCGAGCACCATCGCCGCCTGGGTGAGGTTGCTGGACGACCCGGCCCGGGCGATGCCGAAGTCGACGACCTTCACCCCGCCGTCGTTGGTGATCATGATGTTGCCGGGCTTGATGTCCCGGTGCACGAGGCCTGCGCCATGCGCGACCTCCAGCGCCTCGCAGACCGCCGCCGCGATGCCGACCGCGCGTTCCACCGGGAGCCCGGGCTGCTGGACGAGCAGGGTGGCCAGCGAGAGGCCGTGCACCAGCTCCATGACGATGTACGGCGAGCCCTGGTCCACGCCGGAGTCGAAGACCATGACGATCCGCGGGTGCACCAGCATCGCCGCGTGCTGCGCCTCGCGGCTGAACCGCTCGGCGAAGCGCGGGTCGTCGGCGAGGCCTCCGTTGAGGACCTTGACGGCCACCTGGCGGCCCAGCACGTGGTCCACGCCCCGCCAGACGGTGGCCATCCCGCCGACGCCGAGTATCTCGACGAGTTCGTAACGCCCGTTCAGCGCCCGTCCGATCACCTGGAACCGCTCCCCTCGCGTGCCCTGCCCGCGGCCACGGACCGCCTCGTGCACGAGTGCACGATAGCCGCCGACGCCGACCGCCCCCCGTGGTCCGCCGCACCCGGGCCGGCCCGGTGCCCGTGGGCGCCCGGGGTCGCCGCCGCACCGGAGGCACCGGACAAACCGAACAGACCGGACGGACCGCCGGGAGAAGGCGGGCCGTCCGGGAAGGGTGGCGGCCGGGGAACCGGGCAGCGGCTGTCTCTTA
>NZ_JBHWUI010000191.1:0-14697 GCF_042737525.1 Kitasatospora sp. NPDC059973
ACAGCAGCCCGCCCCTCCGCAGAGTTCAGGACACCCCATGTACCGCACCGCACTGCGCAACGTGCTGGCCCACAAGGGCCGACTCCTGATGACGGTCCTCGCCGTCATGCTCGGCACCGCCTTCGTCGCCGGCACGCTCGTCTTCACCGACACCCTCGGCAACGCGCTGCGCTCCCAGAGCGCCAAGAGCTACACCGACATAGCCGTCACCATCAGTGACCGCAGCGCCGTCGACCGGGGGTACGACCTCAGCGGCGGGAGCACCACCGACCCCACCCTGACCGAGTCCACCCGCAAGGCGGTCGCCCTGCTGCCCGGCGCCGCCGAGGCCCGCGGCGTGGTCACCGGCTTCGCCGGCATCGCCGACCGCAAGGGCGCGCTGATCGGCGACGGCTTCTCGACCACCGGCACCAACTACGTGCCGGGCGCCGACGGCACCGACCCGCGCTACCCGCTCGTCGACGGCCGCGGCCCGCGCGGCTCCGGCGAGGTGGCGCTGGACGTGAAGACCGCCGACAAGGGCGGCTACAAGGTCGGCGACACCGTCCGGGTGGCCGTCAACGGCCCGGTCATGGAGCTGAAGCTCACCGGCACCCTGCACACCAACGACCCGCGCGTCGTCTCCGGCGGCTCGCTCGCCGCCTTCGACACCGCCACCGCCCAGCAGCTCTACCTCAGCCCGGGCCGCTTCGCCGAGATCGACGTCAAGGGCCGGCCCGGCGCCGACGACCGCGCGCTGCTCACCGCCGTCCGGCAGGCCGTCCCGCAGGACGACTCGATCGAGGCGAAGACCGGCCGCGAGCTGGCCGCCGAGCAGGACCGGATGATCCAGGAGGGCACCAAGGGCATGAGCGGCGTGCTGCTCGGCTTCGCCGCGATCGCGCTGTTCGTCGGCATCTTCATCATCGCCAACACCTTCACCATGCTGGTCGCCCAGCGCACCAAGGAGCTCGCCCTGCTGCGCGCCGTCGGCGCCAACCGCAGGCAGGTCACCCTCTCCGTGCTGGTCGAGGCGCTGCTGGTCGGCCTGACCGCCTCGGTGGCCGGACTGCTCGCCGGCATCGGCATCGCCACCGGCCTGCGCGCGCTGCTGAACGGACCGATGGAGGCCAACCTGCCGGACGGCCCGCTGGTGGTCGCCCCGTCCACGGTGCTCGTCTCGGTCGCCATCGGAGTGCTGGTGACGGTGCTCGCCGCCTGGCTGCCCGCCCTCCGCGCCTCCCGGATCGCCCCGGTCGCCGCGATGAGCTCGGTCGAGCAGCCGGCCACCCAGAAGAGCCTGCGGGTGCGCAACACGATCGGCCTGCTGTTCGCCGCGGCCGGCGTCGGCGGCCTGCTGGCCGGCGCCGCCGGCAAGGAGGGCAAGCTGGTCGGCGCCGGCGCGGGCGCGCTGCTGATCGGCGTGTTCGTGCTGACCCCGCTGCTGGCCCGGCCGCTGATCGCGCTGTTCGCCCCGCTGCTGCGCAGGCTGTACGGGACGCCGGGCAAGCTGGCCCGCGAGAACGCCGTGCGCAACCCGCGCCGCACCGCCGCCACCGCCTCGGCCCTCACCATCGGCGTCACCCTGATCACCGCGCTGACCGTGATCGGTGCCTCGGTGAACAAGGCCGTGGACGAGGAGACCGAGAACGACACCAAGGCCGACTACACCGTCGCCATGCAGAACTCCTCGATGCTGTCCCCCGAGGTCGCGACGCAGGTCGCCCGGACTCCGGGCGTGAGCGCGATGAGCGTGGTGCGCACCGTCCTGGTCGGGACCGGCGACGCGGCCGGCCCCGGCAACCGCGACGACCGCGAGGTGGTCACCTCGGTGGACGCCGCGACCATCGACCAGCTGGCCACCATCACGGTGAAGGCCGGTAGCGCGGACGCGCTGAAGCGGGGCGAGCTGCTCGTCGGCTCCGGCACCGCCGACCGCCTGCGCCTGAAGCCCGGTGACCCGCTGGCCTTCACCTACCCGGACGGCACCGAGGGCTCGCTGACCGTCGGCGGCGTGCTGGAGGCCGGCACCGCGCTGGCCGGTCTGGTCGCCCCGGACTCCGTGGTCGGCCCGCACGCCGCACCCGGCACCGGACCGCAGAAGGTCCTGGTCAAGGGCGTGAACGGCGCCGACGCCAAGCTGAAGCAGGCCCTGCGCGACGCCACCGGCGGCAACCCGCTGATCGCCGTCAAGGGCGAGAAGGACATCAAGGCGGAGAACCGCCAGCTGGTCACCGCGGTGCTGAACATCATGTACGGCCTGCTGGGGATGTCCGTGGTGATCGCCGTCCTGGGCGTCGTCAACACCATGGCGATGTCGGTGTTCGAGCGCCGCCGGGAGATCGGCATGCTGCGGGCGATCGGCCTGGACCGGCGCGGCATCGGCCGGATGGTCCGGCTGGAGTCGCTGATGATCGCGCTCTTCGGCGGCGTGGTCGGCGTGCTGCTCGGCATCGTGACCGCCTGGGCGGGCACCCGCACGATGGCGGACACCTTCAAGGGCATCACCACGGTGGTGCCGCCGGTCCAGATCCTGGGCTTCCTGGTCGCCGCCGCCGTGATCGGCCTGCTCGCCGCCCTCTGGCCGGCCCGCCGGGCCGCCCGGATGGACATCCTGGGCGCGATCAAGAGCGAGTAGCGCCCCGGGAGGGCGACCGACACCCGAAGAGCTCCGCCCGCCGGGAAGGACCCGGCGGGCGGAGCTCTGTGCATGAACGATTCGTCAGCAGTGGGTCCGGTCAGCAGCCGTTGAGGATCGAGGAGAGGGTGCTCTTCTCGGCGGTGTCCACGGAGAGGCCGTAGAAGTACTTCACCTGCACCCAGGCGCGGGCGTAGGTGCAGCGGTAGGAGGTCTGCGGCAGCCAGTGGGCCGGGTCCTGGTCGCCCTTGGAGCGGTTGGAGCTCGCGGAGACGGCCAGCAGCTGCGGGCGGGTCAGGTCGTTGGCGAAGGCCTTGCGCTGGTCCGTCGTCCACGCCCAGGCACCGGAGCGCCAGGCCTCGGCCAGCGGCACCAGGTGGTCGATGTCGAAGGAGGAGGCGTTGGTGGTGGTCGCGTTGTCGTAGACCGAGGACCAGGTGCCGCTGACGGAGGCACAGGCGGAGTCGGTGACCACGCCGCTGCCGTCGCGCTTGAGGACGGTCTCCCGGGTGTTGCAGGTGCCGGCGATGGTGATCCAGTGCGGGAACAGCGTCCGGTCGTAGGTGTCGTCGTGGGTCTCGGCGCCCGTCGCGATGGAGGCCAGGTAGGTGCGGGCCGTCGCGGCCGAGACCGGCGTGGGCAGGGCGGCCTGGGCGGTGCCGGCGCCGGCCAGCAGCGCGGTGAGGGCGAGCAGCAGGGCGCCGAGGGCGGCCGGCAGGGCGCGGTGCAGCGTGCGTATCGCAGGCATACGGGGACTCCAGAATCGGTGTGAGGGCAGGCGGAAGCCCCCGGGCGGAAGCGGCCCGGGCTGGCAACCAGCATGGCGCGTCGGGGGTTTACGCGGGTAGACCCTGGGATGAACTTTTTGACCGGTGGTCAGCTCGGCGCGGGGTACCGCGCGGGCGCCGCGCGGCGCGGGGCGCCGTGCGGTGCCGTACGCGGTGGGAGCACCGGGCGGGCGGCACGCCGGGCGGCGCCCCCGGGGGTGATGACGGGGATCGGTCCCGCCGCCCTCGCCGTCCTCCTCCTGGCGTACGGGCCGCCGCGGTAGCGCGGCAGTCCGCGGCACCGTGAACGGACGAGACCCCGGACATGCCGAACCGCCCCGTCCGGCGGCGGCCGGGCGGGGCGGTTCGGGTGCTGTGCGGTTGCTGTGCGGTTGCTGTGCGGGTGGCCGCCGGTGGGCCGTCAGGCGGCGGTCTTCGCCGGTCCGGCGTTCGCGAGCGGCTTGGCCGGGCGGCCGCCGAAGAGACCGAAGAAGATCGCCAGGGTCGGGATCAGGTACGCCGCCCAGACGACCAGCTGGAGGACGGTCGGGTCGGGCTGGAAGTTGAAGACGCCCTTCAGCAGGGTGCCGTACCAGCTGTCCTTGGGGATGGTGCTGCTGATGTCGAAGGCCTGGCTGTGCAGGCCGCCGAGCCAGCCGGCCTCCTGGAGGTCGTGCACGCCGTAGGCGAGCACGCCGGCCGCGACGACGACCAGCATGGCGCCGGTCCAGGTGAAGAACTTCGCCAGGTTGATCCTCAGCGCGCCCCGGTAGAACAGCCAGCCGAGCACCACCGCGGTGGCCAGGCCCAGGGCCGCGCCGATCACGGGGTTGTAGCCGTCGTCGGTGGCCTGCACCGCCGACCAGATGAACAGCGCGGTCTCCAGCCCCTCCCGGCCCACGGCCAGGAAGGAGGTGACCACCAGCGCGAAGGTGCCCATCGCCATCGCCGCGTCCAGCTTGCCGTGCAGCTCGGTCTTCAGGTGCCGGGCGGTGCGCCGCATCCAGAACACCATCCAGGTGACCAGACCGACCGAGATGATCGACAGCGAGCCGCCGAGCGCCTCCTGCGCCTCGAAGCTCAGCTGCGAGGAGCCGAACTGCAGGACGGCGCCGAAGGCCATGCTGAGGACGACGGCCGCCACGACGCCCGACCAGACCGGCAGGAGCTTGTCCTTGCGGCCGGTCTTGACCAGATAGGCGATCAGGATGCAGACGACGAGGCTCGCTTCGAGGCCCTCGCGCAGGCCGATCAGGTAGTTGCCGAACACGCTGGCTCCTGGGGGTGAAGAGGTGGTACGCGGGTGGGCGGGAGCGCCAGGTCAGCCGAAGAGGGCCTGGCCCCACCACTCGCCGGGCTTGCGGACGCCCGCCGGGCAGGCGAAGTGGGCGGAGCCGACGTGCTGGATGTACTCGTTGAGCTTGTCGCTGGAGGCGAGGCGCTGCTGGAGGGGGACGAACGCCTTGCGGCTGTCCCGCTGGTAGGCGAGGAAGAACAGGCCGGCGTCCAGGCGGCCGAGGCCGTCGGTGCCGTCGGTGAAGGAGAAGCCGCGGCGCAGGATCATCAGGCCGCTGTTGCTGTCCGGGTGGGCCAGGCGCACGTGGGAGTCCTCGGGCATCGCCTTGAGGTCCGGCGCGTCGTGCTCCTTGGGCTTGCCGTACGGCGCGCCCTCGCCCTTGGTGCGGCCGAAGACGTCCTCCTGCTCCTTGAGCGAGGTACGGTCCCAGGTCTCGATGTGCATCCGGATCCGGCGGGCGACCAGGTAGGAGCCGCCGGTCATCCAGTCCGGGCCCTCGCCGGGGGCGACCCAGACGTGCTCGGCGAGCTTCGCCGTGTCGCTGCCGGCGATGTTGTGGGTGCCGTCCTTGAACCCCATCATGTTGCGCGGGGTCTGCGCGTCCGGGGTGGTCGAGGACGTCTTGCCGAAACCGAGCTGCGACCAGCGGATGTTGACCGTGCCCATGCCGATCCGGGCCAGGTTGCGGATCGCGTGCACGGCGACCTGCGGGTCGTCGGCACAGGCCTGGACGCAGAGGTCGCCGCCGCTGCGCTGCGGGTCGAGCTTGTCGCCCTTGAAGTTCGGCAGGTCGATCAGGGCCTCGGGGCGCCGGGCCTTGAGGCCGAACCGGTCCACGCCGTCCTTCTCGAACAGGCCGGGGCCGAAGCCGATGGTGAGGGTGAGCCGGGAGGCGGGCAGGCCCAGGGCCTCGCCGGTGTCGTCCGGCGGTGCCTCGGGCAGGCCGCTGGCGGCGCCGGTGCCGACCTCGCGCCCGCCCGTCATCGCGGCGGCCGCCTTGGACCACTCCTTGAGCATCTTGACCAGCGACTCGCGGGTGGCGGTCGCCGAGACGTCGAACGCGGCGAAGTGCAGCCGGTCCTGGACGGGCGTGGCGATGCCCGACTGGTGCTCGCCGTAGAAGGGGATGTTCGCGGGGGCGGCGGCCGGCGCGGGGGTGTCGTCGTCCTGCCGGGTGGCGGCGGCCACCGAGCCGACCCCGGCGGCGCCGATCGCGACGCCCGCGCCCGCCCAGCCGATCACGGCCCGGCGGCTGATCGGGCCGCGGTCGGCGTCGCCGCGCTCACTCGTGGCGGCGTCGGTGCCGGCCGGCGTCCCGTT
Source organism: Kitasatospora sp. NPDC059973 (assembly GCF_042737525.1). Taxonomy (NCBI): domain Bacteria; kingdom Bacillati; phylum Actinomycetota; class Actinomycetes; order Kitasatosporales; family Streptomycetaceae; genus Kitasatospora; species Kitasatospora sp. NPDC059973. The sequence goes on from NZ_JBHWUI010000191.1 coordinate 6,002, forward strand.
CTGCTGCTGGTTCTCGGCGTCCATCGACGGGCGGCCCTTCTGTGTGCTGACTCACGGATACCGTGACGGCCACTGGGGGCGCCACGGCGATGTGGTGGGAGGGTGACGGTGCCGGCCCCCCGGGGGCCGGCACCTGCTGACCGGGAGGTGCTACTTGACGACCACGGCGGCGGCCAGCTTCGACAGCGGCTCGCCCAGCGAGTTCACCGCGTCGGAGAAGGTCTTGCGCTCGGCCTCGGTGACCTTGTCGTAGGAGGTGTAGGTGCCGTCGGTCTGCTTGTACTTGGCGAGCAGCGTCTGGATCGCGGCGAACTCCGAGTCCAGGGTCTTGGCCAGCTCCGCGTCCTTCTCCGAGGCGACCGGCTTCAGCAGCTCGTAGGCCTTCTGCGCACCCTCGACGTTGGCGACGAAGTCGGCCAGGTCGGTGTGGCTGTAGCGGTCCTCCTCGCCGGTGATCTTGTTGGTGGCGACCTCGTCCAGCAGCTCCTTGGCGCCGTTGGCCATGCTGGTCGGGGTGATCTCGGCCCCGGGGATCTTCTTCTGCCAGTCCTTCAGGTCGGCCACCAGCTGGTCGGCGAGCTTCTTCTCGTCGTCACCGATCTTGGCGTCGGCGAAGAGCGACTTCTCCAGCTTGTGCCAGCCGGTCCACTCCTGACCCGGCTCCAGCTTGTCCTCGCGGGTGTCGGTCTTCGGGTCGACGTCACCGAAGCTCTCGGCGACCGGCTCGGTGCGCTCCCAACCGGTGCGGGACGGGGCGTAGAGCGGCTTGGCCTTCTCCACGTCGCCGGACTTGATCGCGGCGGCGAACGCCTCGACGGCCGGGATGGTGGCGTCGGCCTGCTCCTGGGCGTACGTGCGGTAGGCGTCGACGGCCGCGGTCAGGCGCGGGTCGGTCGAGGCGCCCGAGGCGGCGGCGTCACCGGTGACGGTGATCTTCTGACGGATGCCGTCGCCGACCATGCCCGGCTTGCAGGCGACCTCGTACGAGCCGGCCTTGATCTCGGCGTTGATGGTCGCCTTGGTGCCGGGGCCGATGTTCTCGCGCTCGGTGATGATCTTGTCGCCGTCGCCGTAGACGTAGACCTCGGTGGTCTTCGAGCCCTTGTTCGCGATGTCGATCACGACGTGGCCGGCCGGGAAGGTCGTCTTGGAGACCTCACAGGCGGTGTCGGTGGCGTTCACCTTCACGGCGTCGGCCGAGGCCTTGTCGTCCTTCTTCTGCGAGCAACCGGCCAGCGCGGCGGTCGCCACGGCGAGGGTGAGCAGCGCGGCGGCAGTGGAACGACGGGCGGACATGAGGGCTCCAGCGGGAAGGCAGACGGTTCAGGGCATGACTGAGGGTGGGTACGGAACCGGGGTCACCGGCTCCCCCCACCCACTTAGCTAAGGCATACCTTAGGGATATCTGATTTCGCCGTCTACACCGGGGTCGACTTCGATCCCCGCAGGTGGGGATGGGCCGGGCGGTCGGGGTGCCGTCAGCGCACCGACCGATTCCGGCCACCACCGACCGGCCGCCCTCAGCGACGCGGGCCCTCCTCGGCTCCTGGTCTCCTCGGTTCCTGTCCTCAGCGGTTCCTGTCCTCAGCGGCTCCTGCCCTCAGCGGGCCGTCTCCTCAGCCGCCGGGCGTGCGGCGGGCGGCGGCGCGGGCGCTCCAGCGGCCCTCGTGCCGGCTGATCCGGATCGGGTGGCCGAAGCAGGCGCTCACCAGCTCGGTGGTCATCACCTCGTCCACCGGCCCGGCCCCGACGCACTCGCCGTCACGCAGCAGCAGCGCGTGCGTGGTGCTCTCCGGCAGCTCCTCCAGGTGGTGCGTGACCAGCACGCTGGCCAGCTCGGGGTGCTGATGGCGCAGCAGGTCCAGGCTGTCGAGCAGCAGCTCGCGGGCCGTGAGGTCGAGCCCGGTGGCGGGCTCGTCGAGCAGCAGCAGCCGGGGGCTGGGCATCAGGGCGCGGGCGATCAGGGCCCGGCCGCGCTCCCCCTGGGAGAGGGTGGGCCACGGGGACTCCGCCATGGCCGTCATGCCGAGGGTCTCGATCAGTCGCTCGCAGCGGTCGAGCTCCTCGGGGGACGGCTTGCGGTGCAGATCCGGTTCGATGGTGTTGGTGAGGCCGGTCAGCACCACCTCGCGCACGGAGAGCGGCGAACGCAGCGGGTGGCGCGGGTTGACGTGACCGAGGTGGGCGCGCAGCTCGCGGATGTCGACCCGGCCGAGCCGGCGGCCCAGCACGTCCACCGTGCCCCGGGTGGGGTGGGAGACCGCGCCGAGCAGCGCCAGCAGCGTGGACTTGCCGGCGCCGTTGGCACCGAGCAGCGCCCAGTGTTCGCCGGGCTCGATGGTGAGGTCGATCCCGCGCAGCAGGTAGCGGCCGTCCCGGACGACGTCGACGTCCCGGGTGCGCAGCAGCGGGCCGGCGGGCAGCGGTTCGGACGTGCTCATGGCGGGCGGGCCTCCGTGGGATCGGCGCCGGACAGGGTGCGGGCGCGGCGCCGCACCGGGCGGGCTGGCACCGGCCGTCCGCGTGCAGAGTACAACCGTCGGAGCGGCGGCGGCCCGGAGTGTCCGAGGTGTGGACCGGCTCCGGCGGTCGCCCCGCTCCGGGGCGCGTGGGGGCGGGCCGGGGCGCGGACCGACCGGCCGGTCCGCACGCCCCTGTTCGTGGCGGGCAGTTGGCGGGAGGATCGGAGCGGAGCACGATGCGAAGGGGGCTGGACGGATGGGGTGGGACGCGGAACCGGCGGGGCGCGCCGGAACGCTGCACGGGCGGTTCGAGGAGCAGGCGCGCCAGACGCCCGACGCGGTCGCCGTCCGCTGCGGCGCGCGGGAACTGACCTACGGTGAGCTGGACGCGCGGGCGGACCGGCTGGCCCGCCACCTGGCGGCGGCCGGGCTGGAGCCCGGCGGCCGGGCCGCGGTGGCGCTGGGCCGGGGCACCGAGGTGTTCGTCGCCCTGCTCGCGGTGCTGAAGGCCGGTGGCGCGTACGTACCGCTGGAGCCGGGGGCGCCCGACCCGCTGCTGCGCCATGTGCTCGCGGAGGCCGATCCGGCCGTGGTGGTGACCGAGGAGAGCCACCGGGTGCGGCTGACGGACGCCGGCGGGCGGGCCGTCGTCTGCGTGGACGCGCCGGCCGGGACGGGCGAGGCGGCGACGGTCGGAGCGGGCGAGAAGGTCGGAGCCGTCGGGGCTGTCGGGGCCGGCGGCGCAACCGAGGCGGTCACCGCGCTGCCCACCGGTCCGCCGGTGGTGGCCACCGGCCCGGACGACCTCGCCTGCGTCTTCTTCACCTCCGGATCGACCGGACTGCCCCGGGGCGTGCTGATCGAGCACCGCAACCTGCTGGCCGCCTACCGCGGCTGGCGCTCGGTCTACGGGCTCCGCGCCTCCGACCGGATCCTGCAGACGGCGAGCCTGGAGTTCGACGTCTTCACCGCGGACTGGGTGCGCGCGCTCTGCACCGGCGCCACCCTGGTGGTCGCACCGCGCAACCTCACCCTGGACCGCAGCGCCGACATCGCCGACCTGCCGGCCCTGGTCGCCGCCGAGGGCATCACCGTGCTGGAGCTCAACGTCCGCACGGCGCGCCGCCTGCGGGCGCACCTCGCGGCCTCGGGCGGGGCGCTGACCGGTGTGCGGCTGCTCACCGTGGGCGCCGAGAAGTGGTACCTGGACGAGCAGTTGGGCCTGCAGCGGCTGCTCGGGGCAGACGTCCGGGTGCTGAACGTGTATGGCCTCGCCGAGGCCTCCGTGGACAGCAGCTACTTCGACGCGGCCGGGGCGACCGGCGGCGAGGGCAGCGAGCGGGTCTCGCTGGTCGGCCGGCCGTTCCCCGGTGCCCGGGTCCATGTGCTCGGCCCGGACGGCGAGCCCGCCCCGAGCGGGACGGTCGGCGAGATCGCGGTCGCCGGCGCGGGCCTGGGCCGGGGCTACCTCAACCGGCCCGAGGAGACGGACCGCCGGTTCCGGCCCGCGGCCTTCGACCCGGACGGCCGGGTCCTGCTGACCGGCGACCTCGGGCGGATCCGCGCGGACGGCGTACTGGAGTTCACGGCCCGCGCCGAGGCCGTGGTGGGGCCGGTCGACTCCGCCCGGGCCGCCGCCGTGGTCGAGCGGGTCACCACGGCCGCGGCCGCCGAGGGCGTACTGCGCTCGCACCCGGCGGTCCGGGAGGCCGCCGTCGCCGAGGTGGAGCCGGAGCCCGGGCGGCGGGCGCTGGTCGGGTACGCGGTGACCGACCCGGAGGCCGAAGGGGCGGACGCGTGGTCGCTCTCCGCCTACCTGACGAAGCGCCTGCCCGCCGGCGACCTGCCCACCGCGGTGGTGCCGCTGTCGGCGCTCCCCCGCACCAGGGCCGGCAAGCTCGACCGCGGCTCCCTGCCGCTGCCGGCGCCGCGCGACTCCACCGGCCCCCGGTCCGGGAAGGCCGGCGCGGGCGGCTCGGCCGGTCACAAGGGCGCCGGCTTCAAGGGCGCGGGCGGGGGGACCGGCTCCGGCCGGGCGGCCGGCGCCGGCGGGCCGGGCCTGTCCGGCTGCGGCTGGCTCCTCATCGCCCTGCCCTTCGCCTTCGCGGCCTGGCTGCTCACCGACTCCCTCTGGCCGGGCTCCACCGACCTGTCCCGGGTGCCGGACCCCTTCGCCTCCTACTTCCACGCCCTGTACATCGCCGAGTGGCTCTCGTTCGGGCTGGGCGCGGCGTTCCTGCTGGCCGGATGGCCGATGCTCACCGCGCACGGCAGGCCACGGGGACTCACGCTCGCCACCCACCTGTCGGTGTTCTGGCTGCTGGCCTCCTGGTGGCCGCAGGACAACCTGTACCGGACCAGCTCACCGGTGGACTGGTCGCGGCAGTCGCTCCTGGTCTACGCCTTCAACGTCGCGCTGATGATCGCGGCCGTGGTCGTGGTCCGCTTCCTCGCCTGGCACCCGCCGTCCGCGCGGAGGTGAGGCGGCGGCGGGTCGAGGCACCCCGGCCCGGCCGGTCCGGCACCCCTCAGCGCAGGGCCTCGAACATCCGGCCCAGCGCGTGGTTCCCGGCTCCGATCAGCGCCTGCGCGGCCTCCAGCGCCTCGGCCTCGCGCGCGGCGAGGGCCAGTCCGACGGCGGGCTCCGGCTCGTAGCCCGCCGTCGCGACCAGCGGCAGGACGGTCACGCCGAGGCGGGCGCAGCGCGGGCGCAGCCGGTCCAGGTGGTCGTGGAGCGCCTCCTGGGAGATCCGGGCGCCGAGCGGCAGCGCGTCCAGGGTGCGGACCAGGTGGCCGGGGCCGCGGACCAGGTCCAGCCGGGCCCGCAGCACGAAGGCGATCGCCGGGCCGGTGAGCCGCAGGTTGATCTCGGTGGGGGCGAGCCGGCGGTCCCGGTCGGTGACGAAGTCGACGTCGTACCAGCCCCGGTGGCCCTCGGCGGCGAGCCGCTCGCCGACCGCGAGGCCGAACCGTTCGGCGATCGCCGCCGCGCCGGCCGGCACCACCCCCGGGCCGACCGTCACCCCCTGGTAGCGGGTGCCGTGCACCGCCATCTCGCCGACGCCGACCGGGTGGACGCGGCCGTCGTCGCCGACCACCGCGTCGAAGGTGAGGTCGCGCAGCCGGTCGGCGCGGCCGCCGTCGATGTACTCCTCCAGCAGCACGTCCCCACCAGGCGCCGGCAGTTCGGCCCCGGTCAGCCGGCGCAGCAGGGCCCGGCCGCCGCCGGCCGCGAACACGTCCTGCGGGGTCACCACGACCGTCCCGTAGCCGCCGACGCCGTGCGGGCTCTTCAGCACGGTGGTGAGGCCGCGGCTCGCGCGGGCGGTCAGCCGGCGGGCGGCGCGGCGCCGGGAGCCCGGCTGCTCCTGGTGGGGGACGACGATCCCGTGGTGTTCCGGGGCCACTTCGGTGAACAGGGCGTGCGCGGCGGCCTTGGACTCGTAGCGCCGCACGGCCGCCAGCTCCGCGCCCTCGCCCTGGGCCGCCGTCCGTCCCCACCGCAGCACCGGGAGACCGGCGGTGGCGATCCGCTCCGCCAGGGCCGGCCGGTCGGCGAGGGCCTGGGCGAGCGTCCGCTCCGGCGCGATCCCGCTGTACAGCTCGACCCGCCCCCACTCCAACTCCCGTGCGAGCCAGTCGATCCAGGCCCGCTCGACCTCGCCCGGCAGGACCAGCAGCGCGGGCTCGGGGCTGTAGCAGCTCGCCATCCCGGCGTAGTGGTGTGCCTGCCGCAGGCGCCGGGACCGCTGGTCGGGGTCCGTCCCCGGCGCGAGGAACTGCTCGTTGAAGTCGGCGACGTTCCCGAGGTGCACCGCCCGCCGCCCGCCCGTCCAGGCGCCCAGCCATCCGTCCATCCCGCGAGCGTACGGGCCGGCGGGACCGCCCGCAGGGGATCGGCGACACCGGGCGACGGCGCTCGCACTCGGTCCCGCGCGGAGGGGCAGTCGGAGGGGCGGAGCAGGGGCGCCGTTCAGAGGTACTGGTCGAAGGTACTGGTCAGAGATACCGGTCAGAGGCGCCTTTCAGAGGCGCAGGAGGCCGGCGGCGGTGGGGCGGAACCCACAGGCGTCCAGGTAGAAGCCGCGCAGGTGGTCCTCGAAGTCGACGTGCAGCCATTCACAGCCGGCGGCACGCGCTCCCTCGGCGGCCGTGGCGACCAGCCGGGCACCGACGCCACCGCGCCGGGCACCGGAGCAGACGACGGTGTCCAGCAGGAAGGCGTGCGTACCACCGTCCCAGGCGACGTTGACGAACCCGGTCAGCGGGCCGCCGTCCACCGGCCGGGCAGTGACCCAGCCGAGGCTGTGGCGCTCCAACCGGCCGCGCCAGTCGACCGGTTCGGCGGGGGCGCCGAACCCCTCCGCATGCAGAGCGGCCAGTTCACCGTTAGTGAAGGCGCCGCGCCAGAGGTACCGGGTCGTCACGGTGGCCTCCCAAGGCATGTGTTCACTACCTATCAAGTTCGATCAGGATAGAACACAGAATGGTCAAGGTCTCTTCAAGCCTCTAGCCAACGTTGTCAGTTCACCGTCAAACTCTGACCCAGCTCGTATCCCTGCAGCTACCCCCGACTGGAGTCAGAGTGAGCCCCATCTCCTCTCACCGCCGCAAGCTCGCGGCCGGAGCCATAGCGGTCACCGCCGCACTCGTGGCCGCCACCTTCCAGACCGCCACGGCGTCGGCCGCCCCCACCGACCACGCCGCCGCGATCGCCCAGGCCAGGGCCAACGTCACCCACAACGCAGGGGTGTTCGGCTTCGGCGACGGCCAGGACCTCCAGGTCAAGGACGTCATCATCGACGCCGACGGCACCCAGCACGTCCGCTTCGACCGCACCTTCCAGGGCCTGCCCGTCGTCGGCGGCGACCTGGTCGTGCACCAGGACGCGCGCGGCCGGCTCAAGGACTCCTCCCGCGCCGCCGCCCACGAGGCCGCGGTGGCGTCCATCGTCCCGAAGGTCCCGGCGCAGACCTCCGCGAGCCGCGCCCTCCAGTCCGCGCCGTCCATCGGCTCCGCGACCAGCTCCCCCGAACTGGTCGTCTGGGCCGCCGACGGCACGCCCCGCCTCGCCTGGAAGACCACCGTCGCCGGTGTCGGCGACCACGGCCAGCCCGCCGGGAAGGTCGTCGTCACCGACGCCTCCACCGGCGAGCAGATCGAGAGCTACGACTCCGAGCACCAGGCCAGCGGCACCGGCCACTCCGAGTACACCGGCGACATCACCATCGACACCACCGCGCAGTCCGGTGGCTTCGCGCTGATCGACCCGGTGCGCAAGCACACCACCAGGGACGCGCACAACGTCTCCGCGGGCTCGCTCAAGGCGAGCTCCGGCACGCTGTTCACCGACACGGACAACACCTGGGGCGACGGGAAGAAGTTCTCCACCGACCGCGCCACCGCCGCCGTCGACGCCCACGCCAACACCGCCTGGACGTACGACTACTACAAGAACACCTTCGGCCGCAGCGGCATCAAGAACGACGGCAAGGGCGCCACCGTCTTCGTGCACGTCGGCACCGACTGGGACAACGCCCAGTGGTCCGACAGCTGCTTCTGCATGATGACCGGTGACGGCGACGGCTCCAAGGACCCGGAGCAGGTCGACCTCGACACCATGGGCCACGAGATGACCCACGGCGTCACCAGCGCGACCGCCAACCTGCGCTACAGCGGCGAGTCCGGCGGCCTCAACGAGTCCACCAGCGACATCTTCGGCACCATGGTCGAGTGGTACGCCAACAACAAGGTGGACACCCCCGACTACCTGTTCAGCGACCAGTCCACCCCGCCGTGGCTGCGCCGGATGGACAAGCCCTCGCTGGACGGCGGGTCCGCCGACTGCTGGACCAGCAAGGTCGGGCAGCTCGACGTGCACAACTCCTCGGGCGTCGGCAACCACTTCTTCTACCTCGCCAGCGAGGGCAGCGGCAGCAAGACCATCAACGGGTTCACCTACAACAGCCCCACCTGCAACCAGTCCACGGTGACCGGCATCGGCAACCAGAAGGTCGCCAAGATCTGGTACCGCGCGCTGACCGTCTACATGACCTCCACCACCAACTACAAGGCCGCGCGCACCGCGACCCTGAGTGCGGCGAAGGACCTGTACGGCGCGACCAGCACCGAGTACAAGGCCGTCGCGGCCGCCTGGAGCGCCGTCGCGGTCAGCTGACGACCCGCTCCGCGCACCAACGGCGGCCCGTCGCCCCGGGGTTCCCCGGGGCGACG
>NZ_JBHWUI010000192.1:0-14550 GCF_042737525.1 Kitasatospora sp. NPDC059973
GCAGGCGCCGGCCGAGCCGGAGGCCGTCCCGCAGCAGGGCCGCGGCGGCGCGCCGCAGACCGCGCCGGTGGCGGCCGGCGAGCCGTACCGCACCCGGCTGTTCAAGGTGGAGGGCACCGGGAAGGGCGCCCAGGGCCGCCGCTCCCCCGCCGAGACCGACGGCGGCCACACCATCCGCGCCCGCCGCCCGCAGGGGCGCCTGGCCCGGCTGCACCTGAGCGCGACCCTGCGGGCCGCCGCGCCGCACCAGGTGGCACGCGGGCGGGACTCGCGCGCGCTGCTGCTGCGGAAGGACGACTTCCGCGAGCAGGTCCGGCAGGGCCGCGAGTCCAACCTGGTGCTGTTCCTGGTGGACGCCTCCGGTTCGATGGCGGCCCGGCAGCGGATGACCGCCGTCAAGGGCGCCGTGCTCTCCCTGCTGATGGACGCCTACCAGCGCCGCGACAAGATCGGCATGATCACCTTCCGCGGCGCGAGCGCCGAACTGGCCCTGCCGCCGACCTCCTCCGTCGAGGTGGGCGCGGCCCGGCTGGAGTCGCTTCCGACCGGCGGCCGGACCCCGCTGGCGGCCGGGCTGCTGCGGGCCCACGAGGTGCTGCGGGTCGAGCGGATGCGCGACCCGCACCGCCGCCCGCTGCTGGTCGTGGTGACCGACGGCCGGGCGACCGGCTCCCGCGACGCCGTCGCGCGCTCCCACCAGGCGGCCGGACTGTTCACCGCCCAGGGCGTGGCGAGCGTGGTGCTGGACTGCGAGGCCGGCCCGGTGCGGCTCGGCCTGGCCCGCACCCTGGCCGCCCGGCTGGGCGCCACCGCCGTGACCCTGGACGAGCTGCGGGCCGAGGGCGTGGCCTCGCTCGTCCGCGACAACCGTGCCAACCGAGCCACCCCGACGCGAAAGGCGGCCTGATCCACATGCCCAAGGGAGTCCCCGAGAGCGTGCCCGACGACGGCCTGACGACCCGCCAGCGCCGCACCCAGCCGATCACCGCCGTCCACACCGGCCCCGGCAAGGGCAAGTCCACCGCCGCCTTCGGCATGGCGCTGCGGGCCTGGAACCAGGGCTGGCCGATCGGAGTGTTCCAGTTCGTCAAGTCCGCGAAGTGGAAGGTCGGCGAGGAGAACGCGCTGCGCGTGCTCGGCGCCTCCGGCGAGGGCGGCACCGTCGACTGGCACAAGATGGGCTCCGGCTGGTCCTGGATCCAGCGCTCCACCGAGATGGAGATGGACAGCGAGGCGGCCGCCAAGGAGGGCTGGGAGCAGGTCAAGCGCGACCTGGCCGCCGAGACCTACCGCTTCTACGTGCTGGACGAGTTCACCTACCCGATGCACTGGGGCTGGGTCGACGTGGACGAGGTGGTCGCCGTGCTGAAGGACCGCCCGGGCAGCCAGCACGTGGTCATCACCGGCCGGTACGCGACCGAGGCGCTGACCTCGGCCGCCGACCTGGTCACCGAGATGACCAAGGTGAAGCACCCGATGGACACCGGCCGCAAGGGCCAGCGCGGCATCGAGTGGTGAGCCCGGCGGGCTTCGCGGGATCCGTGCGTCACCTCGGGTCCGTGGGTTCCCTCGGGTCCGTGGGTTCCCTCGGGACCGTGGGTTCCCTCGGGTCCGTGGGTTCCCTTGGGTCCGTGGGTTCCCTCGGGTCCGTGCGGCCCGTGCGTTCCCTCGGGTCCGTGCGGCCCGTGAAGCCGGCGAAGTCCGTGAAGCCCGTGAAGCCCGTGAAGCCCGTGAAGCCCGTGAAGCCAGTGACACGTCCGTGAGTCCGCGAAAGCAGTAGAGCCTTGAACAGCGTCCCCCGTCTCGTCGTCGCCGCGCCGTCCTCCGGCTCCGGCAAGACCACCGTCGCCACCGGCCTGATCGCCGCGCTCGCCGCGCGCGGTCTGGCCGTCTCGCCGCACAAGGTCGGCCCGGACTACATCGACCCGGGCTACCACGCCCTGGCCGCCGGCCGGCCGGGCCGCAACCTGGACGCCTTCATGTGCGGGCCGGAGCGCATCGCGCCGCTCTTCCTGCACGGCGCCGCCGGGGCGGACGTCGCGGTGGTCGAGGGCGTGATGGGGCTGTTCGACGGCGCCTCCGGACGCGGCGAGCTGGCGTCCACCGCCCACGTCGCCAAGCTGCTGCGGGCACCCGTGGTGCTGGTGGTGGACGCCTCCTCGCAGTCCCGCTCGGTGGCCGCGCTGGTGCACGGCTTCGCCTCCTGGGACCCGGAGGTCCGACTGGCCGGGGTGATCCTCAACCGGGTCGCCTCCGACCGGCACGAACTGCTGCTGCGTGAGGCCCTGGAGGAGGGCTCCGGGGTGCCGGTGCTCGGCGCGGTGCGCCGCTCGGCGGCGGTCGCCACACCGTCCCGCCACCTCGGCCTGATCCCGGCCGTCGAGCGCTCGGCCGAGGCGCTGCGGGCCGTCGCCGACATGGGCGAGCTGGTCGCCGCGTCGGTCGACCTGGACGCCGTCCTGGCACTGGCCCGGACGGCTCCCCCGCTGGACGCCACGCCGTGGGACCCGGCCGCCGAGGTCGAGCGGGTGGCCGGCGCGCCCCGGATCGCGGTGGCCGGCGGCGCCGCGTTCTCCTTCTCGTACGCCGAGAACGCCGAACTGCTCACCGCAGCCGGCGCCGAGGTGGTGCCGTTCGACCCGCTGCACGCCGACGCGCTGCCCGCGGACACCGCCGGACTGGTGATCGGCGGCGGCTTCCCCGAGCTGTACGTCCGGGAACTCAGCGCGAACGGGACGCTGCGCGCTGCGATCGCCGCGTTCGCCGCCTCGGGCGCGCCGATCGCCGCCGAGTGCGCCGGACTGCTCTACCTCGGGCGGGAGTTGGACGGCCTGCCGATGTGCGGCGTACTGGACACCTCGGCCCGGATGACCGAGCGGCTGACCCTCGGGTACCGCGAGGCCGTCGCGCTGACCGACTCGCCGCTGGCGCCGACCGGCACCCGGGTGCGCGGGCACGAGTTCCACCGCACGGTCTGCGAGCCCGGCGCCGGGGAACGGCCCGCCTGGGGCTGGCGACTGCCGACCGGGCCGAACACCGAGGGCTTCACCGGGGGCACGCTGGGCAACGTTCACGCTTCGTATCTGCACCTGCACTGGGGAGGATCACCGCAGCTCGCCGCCTCGTTCGCGGCCGCCGCGGCCGCGTACCGCGCGGGCTGAGCGAACCGGCGCGCCCCCGGGTCTGGTGCTTTGCCCACGCGGAGCGTCAGAATAGGTCTGAAAGCCGCAAATCGCCCATTTCGCAACCGGTACCGGCCAGACCCGACCGCCTCTTGGCGAGCCGACCGATTGCCGGCGACCGCCCGCTCGGCGGGGTCGCCATGCTCCCCCGCGGAGTGAGCTGGCTCAAAGGAGCCGTCACGATGCGTCACACCTTAACCCCGCAGTATCACCACCCCCTCGACCCCACCGGCCACCGGCACGCCTGCCCGGTGCCGCTGTCCCCCAAGGCCTTCGCCCAACTCCGGGCCCGCTACCAGGACCTCGTCGAACACCGGCGGATCCCGGCGAGCCTCACCTTCGAGCAGTACTACTACGTCTGGCGCTCCCGACGGCGCGGTGAGAACGTCATCGGCCTCGACGACGGCGCCGTCCGCCCCGGCCCCAGCACCGGGGCCCAGTTGATCACCCGTCCGACCAAGAAGCTGCGCGGCACCATCCGCACCCTGGTGCTGCTGGTCGACTTCCCCGACCACCCGCACAGCCCCGAGCACACCGTCGGCCACTTCGAACAGATGCTGTTCAGTGCCGACACCTTCACGACCGGCTCGATGCGCGACTACTACCGCCTGGTCAGCGGATTCGACGCCGCCCACCCGACCGAGCACGGCATCGACATCCAGGGCGAGGTGCACGGCTGGTTCCGCCTGCCGCAGCCGCTCTCCTTCTACACCGACAACCAGTCCGGCACCGGCAACCCGCCCCGGAACTCCCAGGGCATGGCGGCCGACGCGCTACAACTCGCGCTCGACCAGGGCATCGACTTCTCCGCCGGCTACGACGCCCTCGGCGAGGGCCTCGTCACCGCCCTGTTCATCGTCCACGCCGGCTCCGGCGCCGAACAGACCGAGCGGCCCGGCGACATCTGGAGCCTCAAGTGGAACCCGCCCGGCGAGGACGGCGTGCTGGTCGCGCCCGGCCTGCGGGTGCAGACCTTCCTGACCGTCCCCGAGGACTGCGCGGTCGGCGTCTGCGCCCACGAGTGGGGCCACCTGGCCGCCCGCTGGGCCGACTTCTACGACACCGGCCGCGTCGAGGCGACGACCTCCAACGGCCTCGGGGACTACTGCCTGATGGCGGGCGGCTCCTGGGGCAACGACGGCGTCACCCCGGTCTTCCCGAACGGCATGCTGCGGATGTTCCACGGCTGGACCACCCCGCAGGAGGTCTCCAGCACCACCACCGGCATCGCGCTGCGGCCCGTCGCCGAGGGCGGCGACCTGCTGTTCGTCCGCAACCCCCAGCGGATGAAGGAGAGCCAGTACATCATCGTCGAGTACCGCCGCCAGCGCGGGCAGGACGAGTTCCTGCCCTCCCAGGGCGTCGCCGCCTACGTGGTGGACGAAGCCATCGACAACGTCAACGACGAACACCACCTGGCCATCGCGCTGATGCAGGCCGACGGCCGCAACGACCTGGGGAAGATCTTCGGCACCGGCAACCGGGGCGACCGGACCGACCTCTACCCGGCCCTCGGCAACACCGGCATCGGCCAGCACACCGCACCGGCCCTCAACGAGCCCGACGGCACCTGGAGCGGAGTCACCCTCGCCATCGCCGGCACCCCAGGAGCCGAACAGATGGGCGTCGACGTCACCATCGCCTGACCCACCCCCACCGGGCGGCCCGAGCCGAACGGACCGCCCGGCCAACCCGGCTGACCAGGCGTCGCCCCCGGACGCCCCCGCGACCACCCTGCACGAGGCGGGCGACAGCGCCGTCACCCGTGCGGGGTGTACGCGATGTGGAGCCTTCCGGAGGTGCCCTTCGGGGGGCGGCTGGTGGGGGTGGCGGGGGCGTGGTCGAGGGTGACGCAGGAGTGGGTGGGGGCGGTGGGGGCGGCCTGGGTGTCCAGCGAGCGCACCAGCGTGCCCGTCCAGCGGAAGGCCTGTGCGGTGCCGGTGAGGAAGAGGGTCCGTGCCGCGCCGGCGAAGTGCAGCCCGTCGCGCCATCCGGCGTAGTGGTGGCTCAGGTAGTCGATCTCGTCCTCGGCGGGGAAGTCGGTCTCCGGGAGGTCCGCGGTGTGCGGTGTGCCGCCCTTGCCCAGTCGGGCGCGGACCTCCTTCCAGCGGGACGGTGGGAAGCCCAGGCCGTGGTGGAGCAGTACGAGGTCCAGCCGGACGGCGTGCTCGTCCGCGCACCCGGGGGCGGGGCCGGAGCGCAGCGGCAGGTGGACCAGCGAGCGGGGCGAGCGTGCCGCGAGTGCCCAGGCGGCGGCCAGGTCGCGGGCACCGGCGCGGTCCGCGAAGAGGTCCGTCCACCACTCGCCGTCGACCAGCACGGCGCGGCCTTCGCCGGGCTCGACGGTCAGCACCCGGTACTCGTCCCGGCCGGTCCGCACCCGGTGGACCGTCGTCCTCAGTCTCACCGGTCAGCCGGTGGCGCGGACGTAGATGTCGGCGGCGCCCGAGAGGCCGTTGGAGACCGTCACGATGTAGATCCGGCGGCCGGCGACGGGGTGGGTGGGAGACGGGGTGGGGGTGGCGGTGAGGCTGGGGGTGGGGGTCTCGGTCGGGGTGGGCGGGTCGTCGGCGGAGCGGAGGCCCGTCGCGGGCCGGGGCGCGACGGGCTCGGCCGCCTCGGGGGCGGGGTCGGGAGCCGGGGTGGCCTCGGGGTCGGGACCGGGACCGGCCTCGGTGTCGGGGTCGGCGGAGGGCGGCGGGGCGTCCGAGGCGCAGGGCGACGGGGTGGCGACCGGCTCGGCCGGGGCCGGGGCCGGTTCCGACGGCGGTTCGGAGACGGTCGGGGGTTCGGCGGCCGGCGGGGTCGCGACCGGTAGGGGCGTCGGGCTCGCCGAGGGCGCCGGCATCGGGGCCAGTTCCTGGGCCTCGGTCGGCTCGTCGCCGCCCAGGGCCGCCGTCAGGTCGGACGGCAGCGGGGCGACCGGGCCGGGGGCCGGGAGGTCGTAGGTCCGCAGGAAGTCGTCGACGCCGACGTCCGGGCCGCCGGCCAGCCGGTAGTGCAGGTAGGCGACCGGCGCGCCGTCGGCGAGGCGGGTGTACACCGCGCCCACGGGGACGTAGTAGCGGCCCGCGCCCGGGTGCTGGGAGGGGTGGAGGCCGGCCAGGAGTTCGGCGCGGTCCCGGTCGGTCTCGATCGCGCCCCGGCCCAGGGTGAGCGCGTTGACGCCCCGGACGGCGAGGGCCGCCAGCAGCGCGATGGTGAGCACCAGGCCCACCGCGATCGTGCGGCGCAGCACCGGCCGGCCGGACAGGGCGGGCCAGGAGTCGCCGGCCACCCGCTCGGGCGCAGCCCGCCCCTGTTCCTTCAACGCTCCCCGCTCCCCCGCCTCGCACCGCTCTCACTGCTCGACGTGGAACCCTACGCCCGAAGTTCCGAGTGGGACCACCCAGCCCGATCAGCCCGGATAGGCCGGTGCCACCGCGGCTTCGAGCACCCGCTCGGCCAGACCGCTACCGTCCGCGGGGACGGTCCACAGATCGGCCCCGAAGTCGCCGGGGAGCGCGTAGAGCAGCGTCGCGTCGTCGACCCAGACCGCCTGGTCGTCGACGTTGCGCTGCTCGGCGGTGGCCGTCTCGGTCATGGTGGCGAGGTCGAGCACGTAGAGCCGCCAGGGCGAGTCCTCGGACAGGCCGGGGACGCGCTTCTTGTAGGCGATGCGGGTGCCGTCCGGGGAGAGCGAGGGGCACTCGACGTTCTCGTGGAGCGTGGTGAGGGTGCGGGCGGCGAGGTCGCCGCGGACGAGGTGGGTCCGGCCGCCGGTGGCCACGGTGGCGTAGAAGGTGTTGTCGTCGGCGAAGGTGACGCCCCAGACGTTGACGTCGGACGCCTGGTACGGCTTGCCGTCCTTGATCACCGCGAAGGTCTCCAGGTTCTCCCGGAGGTTCCAGTCGCGGACGTCGACGATCGACGAGCGGGTGGAGAAGTCGGTGCCGGCGTAGGAGTCGCCGCTGACGAAGACCGTCCAGGCCGCGAGGTGGCCCGAGGGCGAGACCCGGGAGCGGGTCGGGATACCGGCGGCGGGGAAGGACTTCAGCTCGCGCAGGTGGTCGTCGAGCACGACGGCGCGGTAGGTGTCCTGCAGCGCGCCGCGCTCGGCCCGGAGGCAGATGCCGGTGCCGGCCGCCGCGTAGAAGCGCAGGCACCGCACGCCCGAGGAGGTCCGCGGGCCGTCCGGCTGGTCGGCCGGTACGGAGACGAGCTCGTCGAGGTGCGGGCCCCAGGCCATGTTGCGGAACACCAGTTGGCGGCCGCCGGCCGGCGGGCGGAGCGACACCGGGCCGGGGGTGACCACCGGAGCGCCGGGCTGTGCCTGCTTGGTGCGGGTCGAGTTGTCGGCCGCGTGCAGGACGGCGCCGGTGCCGACGGCGCCGAGCAGGACGGCGGCGGCCAGCAGGATCAGCACCCTGGTCCGGCCTTGGAGCGGTGGGGTCACGACGGTACCTCGGAATCGGAGGGGGGAGCGGTTCCGGACGCGCCCGGGGCGGTGGGGGTCCCGGCGGTGGGCGTCCCGGAGGCGGCGGCCCCGGGGGCGTCCCGCAGGACGAAGGCGGCCGCCAGCACGCAGCCGGCCAGCGCCGCCGCGGACCAGCCGAGCGCGGCGGTGCCGCCCACCGCGCTCCACAGCGCGCCGAAGGCGAGCGAGCAGCCGAACCGGGCGAGCGCCTGCCCGGTGCCGACCAGGGCCAGCCCGGCGCCGCGCTGCTCCGCCGGTACCGCGTCGGCCGCCGCGGCCGCCAGCACGCCGTCCGTCGACGCGTAGAACGCGCCGTGCAGCACCAGGACGCAGACCACCGCCGGCAGTCCGCCCAGCGGCGAGAGCAGCAGCCCGTACGCCAGCAGCAGGGCGCCGTGACCGGCGAGGAAGAGCCGGCGGCGGCCGAGCCGGTCGGCGAGCGCGCCCAGCGGAACGGCGAGCAGCAGGAAGCCCGCGGCCGTGCCGAGCGGCAGCAGCGGAAAGAGGTCGGTGGCGAGGCCGAGCCGGCGCTGCACCAGCAGGTAGAGGAAGGAGTCGCTCACGGTGGTCAGGCCGAGCAGCACCGCGCAGAACGTCAGCCGGCGCAGCCCGGGCAGGCGCAGCAGGGCGAGGCCGTCGCGCAGCCGGGGGGCGGTGGCCGTCGCGGTCTCGCCCGGCTGCCGGTTCGGCACGAAGAGCAGCAGCACCAGCACGCCGAGCGCCGCGACACAGGCGCTGACCGTGAACACCGCGTCGTAGCCGTGCCGTTGGCCGCCGTCGGCGAGCAGCGGGCCGCCGGCCAGGCGGAGCACGAGGAAGGCGGCGAGCGGCCCGATCAGCGCACCGGCCGTGTCCATCGCCCGGTGGACCCCGAACGCCCGCCCCCGGTGCGCGGGTTCGGTGGCGAGCGAGATCATGGCGTCCCTCGGCGCGGTGCGCAGTCCCTTGCCCGTGCGGTCGACCGCGATCACCGCGCCGATCAGCGGCACGGTGTGAACGAGCAGCAGCAGCGGCTTGCAGAGCGCCGAGAGCCCGTACCCGGCCACCGCGACGGCCTTGTGCCGGGACGCGCCGTCCGCACCGCGCCGGTCGGCGAGGTGGCCACCGGCCAGCCGGACCAGCGCGCTGAACCCGTTCTGGATGCCGTCCAGCAGCCCGAAGCCGAGCGGCGAGAGGCCGAGCCCGGTGAGCAGGTACAGCGGCAGCACCGCGCTGACCATCTCGGAGGAGATGTCGGTCACCAGGCTGACGGTGCCCAGGGCCAGGACGGTGCCGGGGACGGCGGCCGCCCGCCGGCCCGGCCGGAGGGCCGGGTCGACGGGGGCCTTGGAGCTGCGGGATTCCGCGACGTACATGGGAGGTCAGTTCCAGATGCCGGTGATGGTCGCGGCGGACGCGGCGTTGCCCGCGTGGGTGGTCAGCCCGGCGAGGTCCTCCAGCGTGCGCAGCACGTTGTAGTGGTTGTAGGTGGTGGCGGTGGTGGAGCCGGGCGTGACGTGCTCGCCGTAGAAGACCGTGGGGATGCGGTTGCCGGAGAGGCGGTTGTCCTCGTCGAAGGTGACGACGAGGATGCTGTTGTGGGTCTTGGCCCAGGTGGCGTACGCGCCGAGCTTGTTCTTGAGCCAGGTGTCGCCGGTGGAGACCGAGCAGTCGTGCATGTCGTTGCAGAGGTCCGGCACGACGAAGGACACCTTGGGCAGGGTCGTGTAGTCGGTCGGGAACTGCGCGAAGGTGTACGCGGTGTTGGTCGGCACGTTCTTGAAGCCGAACCACGGGTTGTGCTTCTGGGCGTACTTGCCGCTGCTGCAGACCGTCGAACCCTGGCTCGGCAGACCCTCGTTGTAGCTGCCCCAGGTCTTGCCGGCGGCGATCAGCTCGGAGCCCAGGTTGGCGGCGGTGAGCGAGCCGACCGGCACGCAGCTGTCGTCGGTGCGCCCCTGCGCGCTGCCGGAGAACAGCTGGTAGTAGTTGGGCTCGCTCGGGTGGGTGAGCCCGAACGACTGGGTCAGCGTGGCGCCGCCCGCCTTCAGGGTGTTGTTGATGTACGGCGCGCTGGAGCTGCCGACGACCTGCGAGTACGCGTGGTTCTCCAGGACGACGACGACCACGTGGTCGGGCGTCGGCAGGGTCGCGGCCTGTGCGGTGCCGGTGGCCGCCCAGAGGCCGAGCGATCCGGCGACCAGGCCGAGGCCGGCGCCGAGGGCGGTCAGGGTGCGGCGGGGGTTGCGGGGGCGGAGTCGTGCGAAGGGCATGGTGTCCTCCGTGCGTCGGGGAGAACCGGGGTTCGGCAGGAACACCCGGGTGGGGGGTCGTGCTGTGCGGGTCGCAGTGCGTGACTGCGTCGGAGCGCCGCAAACAGTAGGAGCGCGGCGGTGGCGTGGACCGCTCAGGGAAGGTGAAGAACAGGCGAACACCCTCCGGCGCCCGGCGACGGAGGTCACACGGGCCCCGATTGACCCCTCCGTCGCCGCCGTGGTGGGATTTCGTCGGCCGACGAGCGGCCGACGAGCGGCTGCCGCGGTGCCGCAGGGGAGCGCCGGACGACCGCCGGGCGGCCTCCTGACGGCCTCCGCATGGCCTCCGCACGGCCTCCGCACGGCCTCCGGGTGAAGGGAACGCGACGTGATCGGGCTGCCGGCCCTGGACGCGGCGGGTCACGCACCCGCCGAGCAGCCGCACGCGGCGCGGCCGGACAGTTGCCCGGCCTTCCGGGCCGAGCACGGCGGCGAGGGCCCGGGCGAACTCCTGGACCGCGCGCCGGACGGCTCACCGGTCGCCGCGCGGCGCTCGGACAGCCCGGCTGACCCCGACGGCCTCGCCTCCGGCGCCCTCGTCATCGGTGCCCTCGCCCCCGACCGCCTCGCCCCCTCTGCCCCCTCTGCCCCCTCTGCCCTCGCTCCCGGCGCCCTCGTCGTCGGTGTCGGCCTGCGCGCGGCGGCGGGCCCGTCCGACGTGACGCGGCTGATCCACCGGGCCCTGCGCGAGGCCGGATTGCCCAGCGGCTCCGTCGCCCGGCTCGCGACCCTCACCGGCAAGGGCGACCACCCCGCCGTCCGCCACGCCGCCGCCGCGCTGGGCCTCCCGGTGGACGAGCACCCGGCGGAGGCCCTCGCCTCCGTCGCCGTCCCGCACCCGTCCGCCGCCGTCGGCGCGGCGGTCGGCACCCTGAGCGTGGCGGAGGCCGCCGCCCTGGCGAGCGCGCCGGGCGGCGAACTCGTCGTCCCCAAGCAGAAGTCCGCGACGGCGACGGTGGCGGTCGCCCGGGCCGCTCGCGGTCGCCCCGGGCCTCGCGACCCGCTCGCCCGCGTCCCCGGGCCGTCCCTTCCCGTCGATGCCGTTGTTGGAGACCCCTCGTGACCACCCCCGACCATGACCTCCGCCACCACGGTGACGCGGAGGTGCGCGCCGACGGGGCCGGTCTGGTCGACCTCGCCGTCAACGTCCGCACCGGCACACCCCCGCAGTGGCTGCGTGAGCACCTCGCGGCGACGCTCGGCGAGCTCGCGGCGTACCCCGACGGCACGGCCGCCCGCGCCGCCGTCGCCGCCCGGCACGGCCGACCGGTCACGGAGACGCTGCTCACCTCGGGCGCGGCGGAGGCCTTCGTGCTGCTCGCGCGCGTCCTGACGCCCCGTCACGTCGTTGTCGTACACCCGCAGTTCACCGAACCGGAGGCGGCGCTGCGGGACGCCGGACACGCTGTGGAGCGGGTCCTGCTCGTACCCTCGGACGGCTTCCGGCTCGGTGCGGTACCGGAGGAGGCCGACCTCGTCGTCCTCGGCAACCCCACCAACCCGACCTCCGTACTGCACCCGGCAGCCGCCGTCGCCGCCCTGGCGCGCCCCGGTCGCACCCTGGTGATCGACGAGGCGTTCATGGACACCGTGCCCGGCGAGTGCGAATCCCTCGCCGCCGTCCGGGACCTGCCCGGCCGGGTGGTCGTGCTGCGCAGCCTCACCAAGACCTGGGGCCTGGCGGGCCTGCGCATCGGCTATGCGCTCGGCCCGGCCGACCTGATCACCGCGCTCGGCGCCGCCCAGCCGCTCTGGCCGGTCTCCACCCCGGCGCTGGCCGCCGCCGAGGTGTGCAGCGCACCCGCGGCGCTCGCCGAGGCCGAGCAGGCCGCCCAGGACCTCGCCCTCCACCGCGACCACCTGCTCAAGGGCCTCGCCGCCTTCCCCGCCGTCCGGGTGCACGGGGAGCCGGCCGCCTCCTTCGTCCTCGTCGAACTGCCGGACGCGGCCGCCGTCCGCGCCCGGCTGCGCGAGCACGGCTTCGCCGTCCGACGGGGCGACACCTTCCCCGGACTGGGCCCGGACTGGCTGCGGATCGCCGTCCGGGACCCTGGGACGACGGACCGTTTCCTGGACGCGCTCGGCTCGGTGCTGGCGGTCCGGACCGGCACCGGCCGCTGAAACACGACCGGGACATTTCACGAACCACCCGGTGATCATGCCCGGCCTACCGTGGAGGCAGACGACAAACCGCACTGCCGGACGGAAGTTGGGACCACACATGCGCTCGCGAATCGCCCTCACCGCTCTCGCCGTCACCGCCCTCGCGGCCGCCGCGACGGCCTGCGGCCCGGAGAACAGTGACGCACCCGCCGCCGGCGCCGCCCCGACGACCGCCCCTCCGGCCGCCTCCGCCCCCGCCGCCGCGCCGTCCGCGTCGGCCCCCGGCACACCCGCCGCGCCCGGCAAGTCCGCCGCGCCCGCCGCGCCCGCCGCGTCCACCAAGCCCACGTCCACCACGCCGGCCGCACCCGCCCCGGGCAACCCGGGCGACAAGACCGGCTACGGCCAGGCCTGCGGCACCAACGACCTCACCTTCGGGGCGAAGATGGAGACCCAGGCGGGCGGCTACATCCTGGTCACCGCCAAGGCCAAGGCCGGGATCACCTGCGTCCTGCCCGCGACGCACCCGGTCATCGCCTTCGGTTCGGGCGGCATCGAGGCCCGCAACGCCGAACAGGCCGCCGGTGCGCCGATCACGCTCACCGGCACCGCGGTCGCCTACGTGGGGATCAACCCGAAGAGCACCAACACCGACCAGAACGTCGAGTTCAAGGACGTCATCATCGGCGTCGCCGCCGGCGACCCGGACCCGGCGAGCATCCCCGTCGGCTCCGTCAAGGTCGACAAGCCGGTCGTCACCAACTGGCACACCAACGCCAAGGACGCCGTCCCGGGTGTCTGATCAGCTGTGAATGACGCTGTCGATCAACCCACGCCACACCTTCACGGCGAGTTCACGGCGAACCGGAGGCAGGCGCCGACCTCGACCGGCGGCGACCGCCACCCCCGTGATCAGCCGAGACTCACCGCGTCCCCCACCCGCACCCTCCCCGGCTCCACTACCCGCGCGTAGACGCCCGCGCAGGGCAGCGCCGGCATCCCCTCCAGGGGCACGACCCGGTTCTGCGCGGCGAGCACCTTCAGGGCCGCCGTGCTGCGCGGCAGTTCGCCATGGGCGAGGGTCGGGACGGCGCAGCGCGGGGTCGGGGCCAGCACCCGCAACCGGAGGTCCGGGCCGATCCGCAGCTCACGGCCGACCCAGGCGTTCTCGACGTAGCCGTCGCCCTCGGTGCGGATCACCAGGTTGGGGCGGTAGCGGGCGGCCTCGGTCGCCACGGCGTCCAGGGTGGAAGTCGTGAGCAGGTGCAGCGGGGCGAAGTCGAAGAAGCCCCCGGCGGGAGCGGCGCGGCCGATCTCGTTCTCGGTGACGGCGACCTCCTCCTCGATCCCGCGTGCCAGCACCTCCTCCGGCACGGCCCGTTCGACGGTCGCACCGGGCGGGCGCTCGCTCACCAGGGAGACCTCGCGGCCCAGCAGCGCGGACAGTTCGCCCTCGCCCACCTCCCGGCCGTCCGGCCCGGTGATCACGACGCCACCGGGGTGCAGCACGGCGGTGAACCGGAGCATCTCCGCCCAGAGCCTCGGGTTCTTGGCGCTCGCCACCCGGCCGCTCACGGCGTCCAGCAGCCCCAGCGCCCGGTCCCCCTCCAGCCCGCGCTCGGAGACGCCGGCCTCGCCCAGCTCCTCCCCCAGCAACGACTTCACCGGGTACCGCCGGATCCGCTCCACCGTCCCGATCCTCATGCCACCGCCTCCGCCCCACTCGCGCAGCGCCGTGAAGTCGCGGTCGCCCAGGCCGAGTTTGGGATCGACGTGCAGGGTCAGCGCGGGCCCGGGGTGGTGCGCGGCTATCCACTCCGCGTCCTGCGGCCCCAGCTCGTCGTCCACCCAGACGAACGGGCGCCCGGCGGCCCAGGCGACCAGGTTCCTGGTCTTCCAGTGCAGCCCGTCCGGGTCCTGCTGGTGCAGCTCCGGCCAGTGGATGTACGGCAGCACGGGCAGCCCCAGCAGCGGCCCGATGAAGGTGTTCGCCTCGTCCATCCACGTGGTGGCCCACACCAGTTCGTACCGCAGCGCCAGCAGTTCGGGCCCGTGGTCCGGGTTGATCCAGATCCGCAGCGGCCGCACACGCTCGGCGGGCCGCTGCGGGAAGCGGGCGACCCAGCAGTCGGGCTTCACCCGGTGCGTCCCGTAACCGTGCGGCCGCCGGTGCCGCTTCGCGGCATAGGGGTTCAACGGCCCGTCGACATCGAGCAGGAGCAGCGGCAACGTCATACCGGGCATCCTCGCCGGAACCCCGCGCCGGGACCAGGGGTTACCCCCCTCGGTTCGGATCCTCAAGAACGGCCGAGCCCCGTCCCCGGGCGCCTGCGACACCCTCTGGTCCGAGTTCGTGCAATTCCGCGCAAGCGTGACTCGAAGGCCCCCGACAGCCACTGACCGGGTACCCGGGTGGGGGGGGCACATCGGGACGCTGATCGTCACGGCCAGGACTCCGAGGGCCTGAGGCCGGCCTGCTCTGTCCGTGCGTCACCACGTGACGCACGGACAGAGC